>DOLC01000127.1 GCA_003509545.1 Peptococcaceae bacterium | reverse complement strand
GGGAAGTCCGCCGGAGCTTGAGGCCGAGCGCTAGTTTGGCCCGCGAGGGTTTCCGGAGCGAGCGTAAGCCAAAGCAGGCTGAAAAGTGGGGATACGTCAGGCCGTAGGTGGCTTGAACCCCATATGGCCTTGTGCTAAACTTTTAGAACAGGTATAAAAAGGGAAGGATGATATCTTTGGAGCCGGAGGTGTCGAGGCAACTAGCCGTTCTTCGCCGCGGAGCGGCCGAGATCGTTCCCGAGGAAGAACTGGCCCACAAAATTCGACGCTCCCTAGCCTTGGGTCGACCCTTAAGGGTGAAGCTGGGGCTGGATCCCACAGCCCCCGATATACATTTGGGTCACACTGTGGTTTTACACAAACTCCGCCAGTTTCAACAACTCGGCCACCGGGTCATTATCATCATTGGCGATTTTACCGGCCGCATCGGCGATCCCACCGGGAAATCGGAAACCCGGCGGCAGCTCAGCGAGGAAGAAGTCCTGGCCAACGCCGAAACTTACAAGGAGCAGATTTTTAAAATACTGGATCCCGCCAAGACGGAAATCGCCTTTAACAGCACGTGGCTGAAAAAGCTCACCTTTGCTGAAGTCATCGAACTGGCGGCCAAGATCACCGTGGCCCGCATGTTGGAGAGGGATGATTTTGCCAAGCGTTACCGGGAAGGACGCCCCATCAGCGTCCACGAATTTTTCTATCCCTTAATGCAGGGCTACGATTCTGTGGTGCTCCAAGCCGACGTGGAGCTGGGAGGAACCGATCAGAAGTTCAACCTCCTTATGGGCCGGCATCTGCAGAGGGAATACGGCCAAGAACCCCAGGTAGCCCTAATGATGCCCATCCTGGTAGGCCTGGACGGCGTGCAGAAAATGAGCAAGAGCCTGGGCAACTACATCGGCATCAACGAGCCGCCCGGTGAGATGTACGGCAAGATTATGTCCTTGCCTGATGAGCTTATGCTGCCCTATTTTGAGCTGGTAACCCCCCTTTCCCTGGAAGAGGTGGAAGCCGTCCGGCGGGGGCTGGCCTCGGGCGAGGTCCATCCTCGGGATGCCAAGATGTACCTGGCCCGGGAAATCGTGAAGTTCTATCACGGCCGAGAAGCTGCATACGAGGCGGAAGCCGAGTTCCGCCGGGTTTTCCAGGAAAGGGATATACCTTCGGATATGCCGGAGGTCCTTGTGACGGAAGAATCTGTTTGGCTTCCCCGGCTTCTGGTGCGGGCCGGACTGGCGTCCAGCACCAGCGAAGCCCGTCGCCTCATCGTGCAAGGGGCCGTAAAGGTGGGGGGCACCCGGATAACGGATCCTGAAGCCGAGGTGGCCATAAGCCCCGGCATGATCCTGCAGGCGGGCAAGCGTAAATTCGTCCGCCTCCGTCGCACGGATTAACAGCACCTTTGGCCCGGCGCCGCGTATACTTTTTATATGGGGGTGAAAGTATGCGTCGGCGGTGGCGCCGGCCCGGGCGACGGGGAAAGGTTTGGGTTATGGTGTTGCTGGGCGGCCTAGCCCTGCTGGCCGCCCTGGAGTGGCGCCTGAAGCCGGCCATGGAAAGATTGGCCGTGGCCCAAGCCCAATGGGTTGCCACCGAAGCCATTCAAAAGGCGGTTTTGGAGAGGATAGCCGGCGAGGTGAAATACAACGACTTGATCCAACCGGCCAGCGACGAGGGGCGGCAGGTCGTATTCATGGAGGCCGACGTGTTGCGCATAAGCGAGCTGCAGGCGGAAGCCCAGCTAGCCATCCAGGAAAAGCTATCGGAGCTGAAGGGCCGTCGGTATCCCCTGCCCCTGGGGCAGCTCCTGGGTTGGCACGTGGTGGCCGCCCTCGGTCCTCCCATTCCGTTGAGCTTCGTACCTATGGGTACGGTGTCCGTTACCCTGGGGGATAGCTTTGAGGCGGCGGGCATCAACCAAACCCGTCACCGTATCTATTTACAGGTAGAGAGTAATGTTCAGGTGATAGCTCCCTTGCTGGCGGAGGAGGTACGGGTGGAATCCCGGATACCGGTAGCCGAGGCCATTATTGTAGGGCCGGTTCCCCAAACTTATCTATCCTTTAACATGGAACCCGGCAAGGGCATACTTCACTCCCCCAGCTTTTAATTTCTTGTCTGCTTTAAGGAGGATTCTCCGTTTCTAGGGCGAATAATTTTATTAAGGAGCGGTCAGCGGAGGCCGCGCTGGATGTCTGGCCACGAGGAGGTCACCAGCTTCAGTAGTTGGGGGGTTCCTCTGGCCTTTTTGTATAAGGTAGAGGTTATTGGGAGAGATGTCTTTGCGCATTGCGGTAGTGGACGGGCAGGGCGGTGGCATTGGAAAGCACATCACCAGCAAAATACGCAAAGAGCTACCGCCGGAAGTGGAAATCCTGGCCCTGGGCACCAACGCCATGGCCACGGCGGCTATGCTTAAGGCCGGGGCCAACGAGGGAGCCACAGGGGAAAATGCCGTGGTACGCAATGCTTGCCGGGTAGACGTAATCGTGGGGTCCCTGGCCATTGTGCTGGCGGAGAGCATGCTGGGGGAGGTCACTCCACGTATGGCCGCCAGCATTGCCGCCAGTCCGGCCCTAAAACTGCTGCTACCCCTCAATAGAGCCGGTGTGGAGGTGGTGGGGGTGAAGGAAGAACCCCTGCCCCATTTGATAGATGCCCTAGTAGTGCGGCTAAAGGAGTGGGCTACGGAGGCCGGTAAGCTTGCGAACTAGCGGGGCGGACAGGAAGGAGGAAGGGACGTGTGCGAGGCTAACGCCTATCTTTTGAAAGGGGATAAAGAAGAGCTGGTCCTGGAAGGTGTGGACCGGGTGGTTCCCCAGGAAGACGGGATTCTTTTAGAGGACATTTTCGGCAAGCGGAAGCTCGTGCGGGCCCGCATTAAGGAGATGGCCCTGGTGGAACACAGGATCATCCTGGAGGAGACGGAATGAGAAGAAGACAAGGGTTCGCCGAACTCCAAAGCCGCGTGTTCTAAGGCGGAGGTGGTAAGCCATGGAGGCTCCAAGGGGGTATTCCATGGCGTTATTTTTTGTAATGCTACTTATTCAAGGGGGGGAGCCTTCATGCACATTCCAGACGGCTTTTTGGATGCCAAGACATGGCTGGGGGCC
Organism: Peptococcaceae bacterium; assembly: GCA_003509545.1. Taxonomy (GTDB): domain Bacteria; phylum Bacillota; class DSM-521; order Neomoorellales; family Neomoorellaceae; genus UBA12545. The sequence continues at coordinate 3,680 of DOLC01000127.1, read as the reverse complement.
GCGGCCGTAAGCGGCGTTGCCGTGGGTTACGGCCTTAAGAAAACTGGGGAGGCCCTTCAGGACCGGCAAATCCCCGTCCTGGGGGTCCTGGGGGCTTTCATCTTTGCCGCCCAAATGGTCAACTTCCCGGTGGGAGGGGGGACCTCCGGCCACCTCTTAGGTGCCGCTCTGGCTACGGCCCTGCTGGGCCCCTGGAGCGCCACCCTTATTTTGACCACGGTACTCATCATCCAGGCCCTCTTCTTTGCGGATGGGGGGATTACTGCCCTGGGCGCCAATGTGTTAAATATGGCTGTTATAGCCCCCATGGTAGCCCACTGTGTTTATAGACTCCTGGGCGGTGTGCGGCCCCTGAGTATTTTCTTGGGCAGCTGGTGCTCGGTGATAGCTGCGGCAGCCGCGACCGCTCTGGAACTGGCCCTGGCGGGGACGGTCCCGTTATCCGCGGTGTTGGCGGCAATGGTGGGCTGGCATCTCCTCATCGGAATCGGTGAGGGCCTTATTACTTGCGCCTTCGTAGCCTTCGTGAGGCGCAGCGGCCTGTTGGCAGCAACAGGTCCGTACGATGAGGGGGAGGGGAAAATCGCGTGACCACGACCGGCAGGCGTGAATCCAAGGCTATTGCGCCGAAGCTTCTGCTCCTCGCCCTGGCGGTGGCGGCTCTCCTCTCCCCCTGGGCGTCCTCCCACCCGGACGGCCTGGAGAGGGTAGCCGAAGACCTGGGCTTCATATCTTTGGCGGAAGAGGCTACGTTATTTTCCGGGTGGATGCCGGACTATCTTTTCCCCGGCCTTCGACATGAGGGGCTGGCGACCGCCCTGGCGGGGGTGGTAGGTACCCTTTTGGCCTGGGTTGCGGTCTTGGGCCTGGGGAAACTCCTCACCCTGGCCAGGCGCTGAAGGAGAGAAAACGCCCGTGGTGGACCTCCACGGCGAGCCGCCGGGCATACCCGGCGGCCGGGGAGGGGTTTGGCTACCCTTCCACAGGGTGGATGCCCGGGTTAAACTGGTGGGGCTGATAGGGTACATTGTCCTGGCCACGGGCCTCAAGGCTTGGCCCAACCTGCTGGCGGGTATCGCCTTCTTGGGTCTGTTGCTCACCCTTACGGGCACCGGGTGGCGCCGGGCGGCGGCCCGCCTCGCCCTGGCGTCGCCCCTGGCGGGCGCCATGCTCCTGTTCCTGCCGCTGGTGACGCCCGGCCATCCCTGGCAGCACATCGAGGTGGGTCCCTGGGATTTGGTCTTGAACCGGGAGGGATTCCAATTGGCCGCGGTGCTAGGGCTACGCATGGCCAACGCTTTGTTGGCCGCTGCCCTCCTCCTGGATACAAGCCCCTGGGGTGACCTCATGGCAGCCCTGCGGAGCCTGGGCGTCCCTGCTGCGTTTGTACAACTGATAGACGTTACCCTCCGCTATATTTTTGTCACCGCAGGTGAATTGGCGCGGATGAAGACGGCCCTTAAGGCGCGGTGCTTTAAAAGCGGTCGTAGCCTCCTGCACCGGGATACCTTTTCCACTTGGGGCCAAGTGACCGGGACCCTTTTTATTCGCTCGTGGGAGCGAAGCGAGCGGGTCTACCAGGCCATGCTCGCCCGGGGTATGGCCGGGGGCCCGGCAGCCTACGCGCCCGTTACTCCCCCCAGGGGAGGAGACCTGGCGTGGGGATTGGTCCTGGTGGGTACGGGCCTGATCTTGCGGCTGCTGGAACCGGGGGGATGGGCATGGGCCATATTATCCAGATAGAGGACCTGTATTTTCGCTATAAAGACGGTACGGTGGCCCTCCGGGGTCTTTCTTTATTTATCGGGGAGGGTAAGAAGGTGGCCCTTTTGGGTCCCAACGGTGCCGGCAAGTCCACCTTCCTCTTACACCTGAACGCCATCCACCTACCACAGCGGGGCAGGGTACTGGTGGCGGGCCGGGAAATATCCAGGACCACGGAACGGTGGGCGCGCTCCCGGGTGGGAATGGTGTTTCAGGACCCCGATGATCAGCTCTTTTCTACCACGGTAAAGGAGGATGTAGCCTTTGGTCCGCGCAACTTGGGCCTTTCCCCCGGTGAAGTGGAAGAGAGGGTGGAGGAGGCCCTGGCTGCCGTGGGGATGCAGGGTTACGATGGGCGGGCGCCTTACCACCTCAGCTACGGCCAGAAGAAGCGGGTCGCCATGGCCGGGGTGCTGGCCATGAAGCCGGACATTATCGTTATGGACGAACCCATGGCCTTCCTCGATCCGGCCGGCCAGGAAACCGTGAGGGCCATCCTCGACCGGCTCCATCGGGAAGGGAAAACCCTCGTCGTCGCTACCCACGATGTCGACTTTGCCGCTTCCTGGGCCGAGGACATAATAATTGTGAAAGGGGGGCGCGTCCTGGCCCAGGGCGGTCCGGAGATCCTCCTGGAGCCCGGGTTAATAAGGGAAGCTGGCCTGCGGTTGCCCCTGGTGGCCCAGGTCTTTCTGGGATTGTTGCCGGCCGGTAGGAAGTTGCCCCTGGACGTACCCGAAGCTAGGGAGATCGTGCGTTCCCTCGTTGACAAGGGATGAATTCCCGGTTAAAATAACATTTAAAGATAGAAATACTAGGAATTCAGGCGGGAGCGATAAGGCGAGGGGGTTACAGGTTGACATGCGGGTAGCGGAAAACATAACGGAGCTGATCGGGGAGACGCCGGTGGTGAAACTCAATCACCTGGCCGGAGAAGGGGCGGAGGTATGGGTTAAACTGGAATTCTTCAATCCCGGCTCCAGCGTCAAGGACCGTATCGCCTGGGGCATGATCAAGCAGGCCGAAGAGGAAGGCCGTTTGAAGCCCGGAGACACCATTGTGGAACCCACCAGCGGCAACACGGGGATAGGCCTGGCCATGGTAGCCGCCTCCCGGGGCTACCGGCTTATTTTGGTCATGCCGGAAACCATGAGCATCGAGCGGCGCAAGCTTCTGGCCGCTTTCGGTGCGGAGTTTATCCTTACCCCAGGTGCGGAAGGAATGCGGGGAGCGGTGGAAAAAGCCCGGGAATTGGTGCGGGAAAACCCCGGTTTTTTTATGCCCCAGCAGTTTGACAACCCGGCCAACCCTGCCGTCCACCGGGAGACCACGGCCCGGGAAATCCTGGAGCAAATGGGGAGACGCCTGGACGCTTTTGTGGCCGGGGTGGGTACCGGCGGCACCATCACCGGGGTGGGCGAAGTTCTCAAAAAGGAGCTGCCGCGGGTGCAGGTCGTGGCCGTGGAGCCTGCGGCCTCGCCGGTACTCTCGGGGGGCCAGCCCGGGCCCCACAAAATCCAGGGAATAGGGGCCGGCTTCGTCCCCAAGGTGTTGAACCGCGAAATAGTGGATGAAATTATTACCGTGGGCAATGAAGAGGCCATGGAAACCGCCCGGCGGCTGGCCCGGGAGGAGGGCCTCCTGGTGGGGATTTCCTCCGGTGCCGCCGTGTATGCCGCCCTGCAGGTGGCCCGGCGCCTGGGCAAGGGGCGGAGAGTCCTGACCATAGCCCCGGACACCGGGGAAAGGTATCTCAGTACCGAGCTCTTCAAGTTTAATTTCTAGGCGTTACCCGGGGCCGGCCGCAGGCGTCAACCTTCCCGGCCGGGCGAGCCCGGGGTACTAAGGGACGGAGTCCGGGGAAGGGGAAGGCCGGAGACAAGCGGGGCACGCCTCTGAGTTATCCCCACTTTTTG
>DOLC01000126.1 GCA_003509545.1 Peptococcaceae bacterium | reverse complement strand
GGGCTGGATTCGAACCAGCGAAGGCATCGCCAGCAGATTTACAGTCTGCCCCCTTTGGCCAGCTTGGGTACCCCTCCCCTTTTTCGCTCTTCAGTTTTCCCAGACGCAGAAGTAATTATATCAACTCCCGGAGCAGCCGTCAAGGCCTTTGGCCTGCCATTTCTTGCCCTGAAGGGCTTCTCCTTAGGCGTCCCGCCTTTCCAGATAGCGCTCCAGCTTCCTTTTTACCCTTTGGAGGGCGTTATCGATGGACTTAACGTGGCGCTGGAGGTCTAGGGCGATCTCCTGGTAGGACTTGCCCTCCAGGTAGGACATTAAAACCTCTCGCTCCAGGGAGCTTAAGATCTCTCCCATCTTCTCCTCGATATTGTAAAATTCCTCCCGGCTGATTATCAGCTCTTCGGGATCGGCGATCCGGGAACCGGAGATGATGTCCAGAAGGGTGCGGTCGGAATCTTCGTCGTAGACCGGTTTGTTCAGGGACACATAGGAATTGAGGGGGATATGCTTCTGACGGGTGGCCGTCTTGATGGCCGTGATAATCTGGCGCGTAATACACAGCTCAGCAAAGGCCCGGAAAGACGACAATTTGTCGCCCCGGAAATCCCGTATAGCCTTGTAGAGGCCGATCATCCCCTCCTGGATGATGTCTTCCCTGTCGGCCCCCACTAGGAAATAGGCCCGCGCTTTGGCCCTTACAAAATTGCGATATTTATTTATCAAATACTCCTGGGCTACGTCATCCCCCTCCTGAGCGAGAGTAACGATTTCCTCGTCCCCCATGACCTCGTAGCTATGGAAGGTCTCGCGCTGGAGATTGACGCTCATGGCACCGCCTCCGCCTCCGGTTTCTCCATATAAATTCTATGTTTCGGGAGGCTATATATCCTTGTCCAAGGCAACATTAATTATACCGGAAATCGACCCCTAGAGCAAGACTCGAAAAATTTCCTCCCCTTACAGCCCGGCCTACCTCCTCTCTATCCCCTTCGCCATTTTTCCAGGATCGTCCGTTCCCGGGGTGATAGGTGGCCGTCCAGGGGATTGTAATCCCACCCGCCGGTGTAACCCTCCATTTCCCGGCGCACTTCCAGCATCAATGCCTTTAATCCCCCGGGCGACAAGCGCAGGGCTCCCTTTCCCCACACCACCCTCTGCTCCAGCCAATCCCCGGTTACCACCACCACTTCCCTTCCGGCGGCCACCAGCTCCCCCACCAGCCTTTCAATACAGGTGTCTGCCGTCTCTCCCCGTCGGGTGTAAATCACCCGGACGCCGCCCTGTTCTTCCTGCCCGCCGTCCCGTCCGCCGAGGCGGTAGGCGTCGAAGACGATGAAGATCTCCACTTCCACCCCCAGGAGGGGCTGCAGGTTGATCATCTCTTCTATTAGTTTATCCCTGGCGTGGCCTAAATTTGATTCTTTGAGCCGGAGAAGATCGGGCCAGCTATGTATAACGTTATACCCGTCAAGAATTAGTACGGTCATGACCCATTCCCCTGGCTAACCCCGGTAAGCCCCCGCTGGCGAACTACTTCATAGAGAAGGACGGCTGCGGCGGCGGCCACGTTTAAGGAGTTGACGTGGCCCCGCATGGGAAGCCTGACCACCACATCGCACCTGCGCCTGACCAAGGCGGACAATCCCTTCCCTTCGCCTCCCAACACCAGAACCAAGGGCAAAGTAAAGTCCGCCGCGAAAGCCAGGGTTTCCCCGTCCCCCTCGGCGCCGATGGCCCAAAGGCCCCGTTCTTTAAGGGCTTCCAACGTGGTGGCAAGGTTCGCCACCCGTGCCACCGGGACGTACTCCACGGCTCCTGCCGCCGCGCGGGCTACGGCCGGCGACAGGCCGGCGCTGCGGCGACGGGGGATAATCACCCCGTGGACCCCGCAAGCATCGGCCAGCCGGAGGATGGCCCCCAGGTTCTGGGGGTCTTCCACGCCGTCGAGCATCAGCAGGAAGGGGGGCTCCTGCCTCCGGCGGGAAGCCTCCAGAAGATCCTCCAGCTCCACGTAGCCCTTGGCCGCCGTCAGGGCCACCACCCCCTGGTGGACCACCTCGCCAGCCAGCCGGGTCAGGGCCCGGCGTTCCACCTGCTGCAGGGGCACTCCCCGCTCCCGGGCCAGGGCCGCGATTTCCGCCACCGCACGCCCCCCGGCACCGCGGGCCACCAGGATCTTGTTCATGGGGCGGCCGGCCTTCAAGGCCTCCTTCACCGCCTGGCGTCCTGCCAGGATTTCTTCCATCCTTCGGCCGGGCCTCCTTTCTAGTTCCCGTCCTGCCGGGGCTCCAGGGGATTGAAAAGATCGTCGGTGAGCACCACCCGGGCGTAGTGTTCCCGGGGGAATTGGCCATCATAGGGGATGTCCTCGAAGAGCACGGGGAGCTTGGACCGGAAAAGCAGGAGCAAGGGGACGGCCACCTGCCGCATCTGCGGGTGGGCCGCCGGGGAACACCGCAGGCGGAAGAAATGTCGCCATTCCCTTAAATTGTAGGTGACCACCACCTCCGTCTTGAGGGAGGTGGGCAAAACCGAACGCGCTTCCTGGGGGCTGTAGGTCTTGAGCAAAGCCATATAGCTTTTCTCGGCCACCAAGCAGGCCTCCTCCCAGTACCGGTACTCCTCTTTGCCCACCAGGAAAAAGGGTTCGATGACCGTTATCTCCCTGCCGAATTGTTCCCGGCTGTAATTGCAGTACCTGGTCGATTCCTGGCTGTAAGATCCGAGGCGGTGCCTTACGATCTCATGGGATATACCCCGGTCCACCACCATTAAGACCGTAATCTTTTCGTGTTCGATGACCGACTCGTGCCCCCGCTGTAGGATATTCCTCAGGAAGGGTGCCGCCGTGTCCCCTTTTATTTTGCCCTCGGACTTATAGCACACCCGGGCATAACGCTCCAGTTTTTCCAGGATACGGGGGTCTAGGGCGCTCTGGGGCACCAATACCCGGGGTTTCTCGATGATCATGGGCCTTGTCCCCCCTTTACCAGGTCGCAAACGACAGCGAACACCTGCCCCAGGCGGGTCCATTCGCCCTTGAGGTAAAGGTAGCCGAAAAGGGTTTCCAGGGCCGTGCTGTAGCGATACTCCAGGGGCGTGGCATGCCGCGGCAGGTGGCCGGGCCTGGCATTGCGCCCGCGCCGGAGGACTTCCTTTTCTTCGGGCGTAAGCCTTTCCTCCAGGAGGGGTACCAGGCGGGCCTGATTCACCGCGGCCACAAACTCCACCGCTTCCCGGTGAAGGGCGTCCACCCGGGCAGCCCTTTCCTGGACCAGATAACTCCGCACCAGCAGCTCGTAAACAGCGTCGCCCACGTAGGCCAGGACCAGGGGGGAGAGCTCCTCCACCTGGTCCACCTGAAGGCGACCCAAGACGGGCAACAATTCCTCCCCCCGCCTCACCCGCGGCGGAGCCTCCACCGGACACCGTGGGGGGTGTCTTCCAGGATAATCCCCAGCTCCTTGAGGCGATCCCGTAAATAGTCGGCCGTGGCCCAGTCTTTACGCCGGCGGGCATCCTGGCGGAGGGAGAGGATGAGCTCCACCAGTCCGGCCACCAGTCCCCCGTCCTCCTCCTGCTTGCCGCCGCTGAAGAGGCCCAACACGCCCTCTCCCAGCTCGTCTAAAACGGAGGCCGCCTCGGCCAGGGCTTCTGCCGTTCCCGGCCCCTTCTCCCCGCGGTTGACAAAGGTGTTGAGCTCCCGCACCAGTTCGTACAAGACGCCCAGGGCCTGGGCGGTGTTGAAATCGTCGTCCAAGGCCCCTTCTATTTTGGAGCGCAAGGATCTTACCCGTTCCGTAAGTTCCAAGGCGGCCGAGGTTGCCTCTGCCCCTTCGGGGTTCCCGGTGTCCCCCCCTTCCCGGCCGCCCGCGGCGGCCAGGGCCTCGTCCAGGGCCGCCCGGGCGTTGGCCAGGCGTTCGTAGGCCCGCTCGGCCTCCTCCAGGTATTCGTCCGCAAAGTCCAGGGGGCTGCGATAATGGGTGCCCAAAAGATACAGGCGTACGGCCTGGGGCCTGAACCGCCTAAGGACCTCCCGAAGAAGAAAGAAGTTGTCCTTGGATTTGGACATCTTCTCTTTATTGACGGTGATGAACCCGTTGTGGAGCCAGAACCGGGCGAAGGGCCTGCCCGTCAAGGCCTCGGCCTGGGCGATTTCGTTTTCATGGTGGGGAAAGATGAGATCTGCTCCCCCGCCGTGGATATCGAAGGAAGGGCCCAGGTATTTCAGGGCCATGGTGGAGCATTCGATGTGCCAGCCCGGCCGGCCGGGTCCCCAGGGGCTGTCCCAGGCCGGCTCGCCGGGCCGGGCCTTCTTCCAGAGGGCAAAGTCCAGGGGGTTCCTCTTGTCCTCGCCGACCTCCACCCGGGCCCCGGCCATCATTTCCTCCGGCCGGCGGCGAGACAGCTTGCCGTAGGGGGGGAACTTCTCCACGGAGAAGTAGACGTCCCCCTCGGTCACGTAGGCGTAACCCCGCCGGATCAAATCGTCTACGGCGCGGATGATATCCCCGATGTGGCGGCTCACCCGGGGATAGAGGCTGGCCCGCCTGACGTTTAGAGCGTCGGCATCCAGAAAGAATTCCCGGATATAGCGGGCGGCCACGTCCTGGGCGGGCAGGCCTTCTTCCCGGGCCCTCTGGATAATCTTATCGTCAATGTCGGTAAAGTTCTGCACATACAAGACCTCATATCCACGGTATTCCAAATAGCGGCGCAGGGCGTCGAAAACCACCAGGGGTCGGGCATTGCCCAGATGGATGTAGTTATAGGTGGTGGGGCCGCAGACGTACATCCTGACAAATCCCGGCTCAGCAGGAACGAACTCTTCCTTGGTACCCGTCAGGGTATTGAACAGATGAAGGCTCAAAACTTCTACCCTCCAGTTCTTCCAGGCGCTTTTCCAGGCGCTGTATCTGGCGCTGCAGGCACAAGAGCATCTCGGCCACCGGATCGGGAAGGTCCTCGTGGTGCAGATCAATTTCGCTTACCTGGGCATCGGCAATGTTACGGCCGTCTCGGACCACCACTTTACCAGGTACTCCCACCACCGTACAGTTAGGGGGTACGTCCCTGAGTACCACAGAGCCGGCGCCGATTTTTACGTTATCGCCGATGGTAATATTGCCCAGAACCTTGGCTCCAGCGCCGATGACCACGTTGTCGCCCACGGTGGGGTGCCGCTTACCCCTCTCCTTGCCCGTACCCCCCAGGGTCACCCCTTGGTAGATGGTGACGTTATTACCCACTTCCGCCGTCTCCCCGATGACTACTCCCATGCCATGGTCGATAAAAACCCCTTCACCCAGTTTGGCTCCCGGGTGGATTTCTATACCCGTTACCATACGGTTTACCTGAGAGATCAGGCGGGCCAGAAGGGTAAGGCCCTTCCGGTGGAAAAAGTGGGCCACGCGGTGCAGAAGGACCGCATGAAATCCGGGATAGCACAAGAGGACCTCCAGCAGACTGCGCGCCGCCGGGTCCCGATCGAAAACAGCCTGTACGTCCCGCTTAATACTCTTCCACCCCATAAAGCTTTCACCTCGTCCGTTATTAAAAAGACCCTTCGTCACGCCAGGGACGAAGGGCCTCCGCGGTTCCACCCTGTTTGGGAAAAAATCCCCCCCTCTACCGGCGCCCGAGGGCACCGACGGCCGTTAACGGGGCCCACCGTTACGACCTACTGGCCTTCGGCCGTACAGCTCCTGGGTGCACTTCGACACCGGCTCGCCTGGGATCGCTTCCAGCCCCCGGCGATCCCTCTCTGGAGGCGGCGGATGGTGTCTACTCTCCCCATTCCTTGCCTTTAGCCTTTGCTGCCATTATAAATTGACGGTGCCTCCTTGTCAAGAAAAGGACGGTCTGGTGCATCCCCAGTTTTGATTCCGGCC
>DOLC01000012.1 GCA_003509545.1 Peptococcaceae bacterium | reverse complement strand
TTTTTTTTCAAGCAGAAGACTGCATACGAGATATTGGCGTGACTGGAGTTCAGTCGTGTGCTCTTCCGATCTGGGCCAAGCTTTAAGCCTTTCGCCAAGCTTAAAGCCTGGGCTAGCCGCGAAAGCTTGCTCGCTCGCTTCCAAGCCCAAGCAGGCCTGCTCTGCAAAAAGTGGGGATAACTCAGAGGTGGGGCAAGTTGACAAGTCCCCCCCTCCTTTGGTAAATTATTTGACAAGGAGGATCAAACTCCCGTCCCGTGGTGGGGCGGGATTTTTGTGTAGCGACTCAAGAGATCCCGGATATCCGGATACTTAGACATGTAGGGGAGTGCCTGTTCACGTGAACTTTCAACAACTCATCCTTGCCCTCCAGAATTTCTGGGCGGATTACGGTTGTGTTATCCAACAGCCTTACGATCTGGAAAAAGGTGCCGGAACCATGCATCCGGCCACCTTCCTTAGGGTTCTGGGCCCCGAACCCTGGCGGGTGGCTTATGTGGAGCCCTCCCGTCGCCCTACCGACGGCCGCTACGGCCAAAATCCCAATCGCCTGCAGCATTATTACCAGTTCCAGGTCATTTTAAAGCCTTCCCCCCCCGAAGTCCAGGATATTTACCTCAGCAGCCTTGAGCACCTCGGCATTAATCCCCTGGAGCATGATATCCGCTTTGTAGAAGACAACTGGGAATCTCCGACCTTGGGCGCCTGGGGTTTGGGCTGGGAGGTGTGGCTGGACGGAATGGAGATCACCCAGTTCACTTACTTCCAGCAGTGCGGTGGGTATGATCTGCGGCCGGTGAGCGCGGAGATCACCTACGGTCTCGAAAGGCTGGCCATGTACATACAGCAGGTGGACAGCGTTTTTGATATAGAGTGGGTAGACGGGGTGACCTACGGCCACATCCACCACCAGGCGGAGGTAGACTATTCCCACTACAACTTTACTGCGGCAGACACCAATATGCTCTTCTCCCTCTTCAACATTTACGAGGCCGAGGCCAGGCGGATTATCGAACAGGGATTGGTGCAGCCCGCCTATGATTACGTCCTGAAGTGCTCCCACACCTTTAATCTGCTGGATGCCCGCGGGGCCATCAGTGTAACCGAGAGAACGGCGTACATATCCAGGGTACGCCATCTGGCCCGCCTCTGCGCTACAGCTTATCTGGAGCAGCGGGAGAAGCTCGGTTATCCCCTCCTCAAGGCCTTCCCCCGAGAGGGCGTCCCTGGGGGCGACCCGGGTTGGGTTGCCGGCCGAGACGCCAAGGACAGCTTTAATGTCAAGGAGGGGTAATGTGAGCTATTTCCATCTTTTGCAGGACAGGCCTGTTGCGGCTTGGAATTACAAATGGGGATACGTCAGGGGGTAACAGGTTGAGGAGAGATTTTCTGCTGGAAATCGGTACCGAGGAAATGCCGGCCCGGGTCCTGCCCTCCGTGTTGGTACAGATGGAAGAACTGGCGGGTCGGCTGTTGCGGGAAGAGCGTTTGACCTACCAGGATGCGGCGGTGTACGGAACCCCGCGCCGCCTGGTCCTCTATGTGAGCGGTCTGGCCGAAACCCAGGAGGAATTGGTCCGCGAAATCAAGGGCCCACCTGTAAGGGCGGCCTTTACCGCCGACGGGAGGCCTACCAGGGCTGCCCTAGGATTTGCCCAGAACCAGGGCGTGGCCGTAGAGGAACTGGTGACCCGGACCTTACCGGGCGGGGACTACGTTTTTGCCGTAAAAAGGGAGGCCGGCCGTCCCGCCTTGGAGGCCTTGCCCGGTATATTGGCGAAATTGATCGGGGGTTTGAGTTTCCCCCGGCCCATGCGCTGGGGAGACCTGGAGCTCAAGTTTATCCGTCCCATCCGCTGGCTTCTGGCTCTATTCGGCACCCATGTTGTTCCCTTCGAGCTGGAGGGCCTGAAGGCGGACCGCCTGACATACGGTCACCGTTTTCTGGCTCCCGGCCCCCATCCGGTGCCTGCTCCGGAGGTCTATTTTAAAGTGTTAGAGGAAAACTATGTTATCGTCGACCACCGTCTGCGGCGGCGGCTCATCTGGGAGCAGGTAGAGAACCTGGCCTACCGGGAAGGCGGAAGGGTCAAGGAGGATCCCGAGCTCCTGGAGGAAATCAACTTTCTGGTCGAATATCCCACGGCCGTGTGCGGCCGTTTCGAGGAGGAATACTTGAAGCTGCCCCCGGAAGTGGTGACCACTCCTATGCGGGAGCACCAGCGTTATTTTCCGGTGTGGAGCCGGGGAGGGGAGGAGCTGCTGCCCCTCTTCATAGCCGTACATAACGGTACGGGGGAGCACGCGGACAACATACGGACGGGATATGAAAAGGTATTAAAGGCTCGCCTGGCCGATGCTTCCTTCTTTTACGAGGAGGACCGCAAGAGCCCCCTGGCGCGTAAGGTGGCCAGGCTGGCCCACGTTCTCTTCCAGGAGAACCTGGGCACCATGCTGGACAAGGTGGAGCGCTTAAAGAAACTGGCAGTGTATTTGGGCCGGGCCCTGGACCTGCCGGAGGCCCTTGGGGCTACGATAGAGAGGACGGCCGAGCTGGCCAAGGCCGACTTGGCCACCAACATGGTGTACGAATTCCCCGAACTCCAGGGGATCATGGGTTCGTACTATGCGGCGGCCGACGGTGAAAAGGAGGAGGTTTGCCGTGGGATCCGCCAGCACTACTGGCCCCGCTTTGCCGGCGACCGGCTGCCGGACTCTTTGGCGGGTATGGTGGTGGGATTGGCCGACCGGCTGGATACCCTGGTAGGGTGCTTTGCCGTCGGCCTCGTTCCTACCGGTTCTCAGGATCCCCTGGGCCTGCGGCGTTGTGCCTGGGGATTGACCGCAACAGCGGTAGAGTTGAACTTGCATTTTTCCCTGGGGGAAGGTATCGGCCGGGCCTACGGAAACTACACGGCAGCCGGCATCTCCCTACCCCGGCCTTTGGGCGAAGTTACGGAGGACCTCCGGGACTTTTTGCGGGGAAGGCTGGAGCATATCCTAGAAGAAAAGGGCATACGCTATGATGTGGTGGAGGCGGTCTTGGCGGTAGGCTGGGACGATCTGGCCGATGCTTTCCACCGGGCCCGGGACCTGGAGGCCTTCCGCCGCACGGAAGGCTTTCCCGCTCTCCTTACGGCCTTTACCAGGGCCTTTAACCTTGCCCGCCAGGCGGAGGATGACTATGAGGTTAAGGCGGACCGGTTGGTGGAGGGGGCCGAACGCCGGTTGTATGCCTCCCTTACGGCTGCCGAAAGGGACTGCCGGCCTTACCTTGACCAGGGGAACTACCTGAGAGCTCTTCAGAGGTTGGCCGACCTGCGGGAGCCCATTGATGCGTTTTTCGACGGGGTACTGGTCATGGCGCCGGATCCCGAAGTCAGGCAAAACAGGCTGGCGCTGCTCCAGAGAATAAGCCGTCTCGTCTTGCAGGTAGCCGATTTTTCCCGCCTGCTTCCCGAGTAGACATTTTTGCCGCCGAGCGGCACCAGCAGAAGGATGAAGACACCAGGCCGGCATTTCTCTTGAGCCGGCGATTTGGTCCGAGCGGATGAGCAGCCTTGGCGAAGCCGAGGAGGGAGGGCGGGGCCGAGGACAGGAAGTCCGAGGCCGGCCTCGAAAGCAAGGACGCTGAATAGGCCGGGAACCCCGCCCGAGCCCGAGGCTGAGCCGTAGGCTGGGCCGCGAGGACCACTTAGCGAGCGAAAACAATGCCGGCCCGGAGAGAAGCTATTTTCGGGGCAGAATAGGCGTGAAGGGGGATAGTTCGGGGATTGAGCGCTA
>DOLC01000014.1 GCA_003509545.1 Peptococcaceae bacterium | reverse complement strand
TGCAAAAAGTGGGGATAACTCAGTGCTCATCCCCTCGGACCAAATCGCTCGCTCGGAATAAATGCCGGCCTGGTGTTTTCATCCTTCTGCCGATGCCGCTCGGCGGCATGAACGTCTACCCTTTAAAGTCTCCCGTTTCCAGGCCAGCGGCCCGGGCAGACTTTACCCCACAGCCTCCCTTCCCGCCATTCCTCCAAGACCACCGGGACCAGGCGGCCGGTCCAGTCCCCGGGAGACCTGAAGCGCACCACCAGGTAATTGCCGGTATGCCCCTCCCATAGGTCCTCTTCTCCTTGCACCTGCTCCTCCACCAGGACGTCTAGTGTCTCCCCCAGAAAGTCACCCGCATATGCTTCCTCGAGACTCTTGCCCAGGTCCAGGAGGCGCGCCATACGCTCTTTCTTGACTTCCGCGGGGACCTGGTCCGGCATGGACGCGGCCGGGGTACCCTCCCGGGGAGAATAGGGAAAGGCATGGAGCCGGGCAAAGGCGGCCCTTTGCACCACCTCCAGGGTACGCCGGAAGTGTTCTTCTTTTTCGCCGGGAAAACCTACGATAATGTCGGTGGTTATGGCCGCCCGCGGCCGCCGCTCCCTGATGCGGTCCAATAGTTCAAGGTACTGGGCGGCGGTATACTTCCGTCCCATCCGTCGTAGGATAAAATCATCCCCGCTCTGGAGGGGTATATGGAAGTGGGGGCAGATACCCTCCCTTTCCGTAAGAGTGCGGATCAGCCCGGGCGTAAAATCGAGGGGATCAATGGAGCTTAGGCGCAGGCGGCCCAGGCCCGGTACCTGGAGGAGTTGTCGCAGGAGGTAGTCCAAATCTACACCCCCTGGCAGATCGCGGCCGTAGGCCCCCGTGTGGACGCCGGTAAGGACGATCTCCTGATAACCTGCAGCCACCAGCCTCTGCACTTCTTCGACAACCCTTTGGGGTGCCCGGCTGCGCAAAGGGCCCCGGGCGTAAGGCACTATGCAGTAGGTGCAGTATTCCTCGCAACCTTCCTGAATCTTTAAGAAGGCCCGCGCCCGGCTCACCTGGGTCACGGGCAGTTCCTCAAAGGCCTCCCCCTTCTCCGGTTGCCTTACGGCATTGACCACTTTGCCGGTTCGCCGGGCTTCTTCCACCAATTCCACCAGACGGGCCCGGTCCCGGGTTCCCACTATTACATCCACCCCAGGTATACCCATAATTTCCTCCGGGGCCACCTGGGCGTAGCAGCCGGTCACGGCTACCACGGCTTCGGGGTTGTTCCGGACGGCCCGCCGGATCATCTGCCGGGATTTGCGGTCGCTCAAATGGGTAACGGTACAGGTATGGACCACGTAAACATCGGCCGGCTCCTCAAAGGGCACAACTTGATAACCCGCCGACCTGAACAGGCCTTTGAGGGCCTCAAGTTCGTTCTGGTTTACCTTACACCCGAGGCCGGTCAGGGCCACTCGCTTTCCGGCCACGCTGCTGTTCCCTCCTTGGTACCTAACCATACCTACCAGCTACCTCCCAGGTCTCCCCCCTCGTACATTAAGATGGCCAAACAGGCCAGGCCCGCCGTCTCGGTGCGCAAAATGCGGGGCCCGAGACCGACCACTATGCCTCCGGCCCGGCGGGCTCGGTCCACTTCCTCCGGGGTCAATCCCCCCTCAGGGCCGATTAAGACGGCCACAGGCCGGGAAAAATCCACGGCGGCCAGGACTTCCCTCAAACCCTTCTCCCGTTCTCCTTCCCAGGGAACCAACAGGAGGGTTTCCGGAGGCATTTCCTCCAGTATCTCTTCCAGGGAGCAGGGCCCTTCAACGAGGGGTATGGAGGAGCGCCGGCTCTGGCGGGCCGCCGCCCGGGCCACCTTGCACCAGCGTTCCCTTTTCCGGGCCGCCGCCCCTTCGTCCAACTTTATTATTACCCTTTCCGTGAGGAGGCCCACTATTCTGCTTACCCCCAGTTCGGTGGCCTTTTCTATGATCAATTCCATCTTGTCCCCCTTGGGCAGACCCTGGAGGAGAGTAATGGACAAGGGCGGATCGTTGGAAGGGAGGGGTTCTAAAAGTTCGGCCACCACTTCGCCCGGCCGTACGGCTAACACCCGCGCCCTAAAGGACGACCCCCGGCCATCGGCCACGCTGATTTCCTCCCCGAGGTTGAGGCGGAGAACCCGGGAGGCATGGTGGCCCGTTTCACCGGTGAGAACGATTGTTTTCTGCTGCAGGTCTTCAGGCGGTATAAAAAAATGGTGGGCCATCCAGGCTCACCCCTTGGTCTTCATCGCCGCCAGGGCTACCCAATCTCCCCTGCGTTTCTCTTCTGTTACCGTAAAGCCGTGGTTCCCCAAGGCGGCCACCAGCTCAGGGGCCCGCGGGGCTATAATACCCCCCAAAAGGAGCCGTCCATTGGGGAGCAATACTCCCGCCGCCTGGGGGAGGAGGGCCAGCAATACATCCGCCACAATATTGGCCGTTACCACATGGGCGCCGGCAGGAAATCCCTGGAGGAGATCGCCTTTTCGGACCTTTACCTTTCCCTCCAGGCCGTTGCGTTTTACGTTTTCCCGGGCCGTCCTAACCGCCACCGAGTCGTTGTCCACGGCTATGACCGTCCGGGCCCCCAGCAGGGCACAGGCAATGGCCAAGATCCCCGATCCCGTGCCTACGTCGTACACCACGTCGCCCGGTTCTATTAAGTCTTCCAGCATTTCCAGGGCCATGGACGTAGTGGGATGGGTTCCGGTACCGAAGGCCATGCCGGGGTCCAGCTCCATTACCAGCTCCCCGGGCAGGGGGCTGTATTCCTCCCAACTGGGCTTTACCACCAGATGCCGGCCGATCTTTAACGGCTTGAAGTAAGCCTTCCAGGCGGAGGCCCAGTCCTCTTCTTCTAGGCTCCGAGAAGACAGCTCGGCCCGGCAACCGGGGAAAAACCGGCCAATGGCCTTAAGGCCCTCCTGCAGGTCCCGGAGGCGGGCCTTTAAGGTTTCATCCCGGGGCAGGTAGCCCCGCAGCACTACCCGACCGTCCTTATCTTCGACGACCAAGCCCTGGGCCCCTGCCTCGTAAAAGAGGCCGGCTACGGCTTCGCCGGCCTCCAAAGGTGTAGTTACACTTATTTCCTGCCACTTCATAGGATCTTCCTAACCCATAAAGGCATCCTTTACTTTCCTAAAAAAACCTTTTTCTTTTTCTTTTTCCGTATCCTTTGCCGTCGGATGCCAACCGCGCAAGCGGGCGAATTCCCTCAAGAGTTCCTTTTCTCGTTCCGTCAGGTCCTTAGGAATAACCACGCGTACCACCACATGCTGGTCTCCCCGGCCCGCACCGTTGAGACGTGGAATTCCCTTGCCTTTGAGCCGGAAGGAAGTGCCGCTCTGGGTGCCTTCTGGTATGATCAGGTGGGCCTTTCCTTCCAAGGTGGGTACTTCGATTTCATCCCCCAGGGCTGCCTGGACCATGGAAATGGGTACCTCGCACAGTATGTCGAAGCCCTCCCGGCGAAAGACCTTATGAGGCAGCACGTTGATATAAACGTAGAGATCCCCCGGCGGTCCACCCCTCTCGCCTGCCTCTCCTTCCCCGGCCAACCGCAGCCGGGCACCCGTATCCACCCCCGGTGGTATTTTGATCCGTATCTTGCGGGTACGCTGCACCTGTCCCCGGCCGCGGCAGGTCTTGCAAGGATGGGAAATAATAGTACCCATTCCCTGGCACTGCTGGCAGGTACGGATGGTCTGATAGTACCCCAGGGGAGTGCGCTGGGTGATCGTCACCTGTCCGCTTCCTCCACAGGCAGGGCAGGTCACGGGCCCCGTACCCGGGGCCGCCCCCGATCCGCCGCAGTCGGGACACCTCTCCAGCCGCGGAACCCCCACTTCTTTTTCGGTCCCGAAGGCGGCCTCCTCAAAGGAGATATCCAGGTCCAGCCTAACGTCTGCCCCCCGCTCCGGCCCGCGACGACGGCGCCTTCCGCCCAAGGCCTCGCCGAAAAACATATCCAGAATATCGTCGAAGCCCCCGAAGCCGGCACCCCCGAAGTCGAACCCGCCGAAGCCGCCGGGGCCGGAGCCGGCCCCGGCCCCACCCTCTACTCCAGCGTGGCCGAACTGGTCGTAGCGGGACCTTTTTTCCGGATCGCTTAAGACATCATAGGCTTCCTGGATTTCCTTGAACTTCTCCTCCGCCTCTTTATTACCCGGGTTTAGATCCGGGTGATACTGGCGGGCCAAGCGCCGGTAGGCCTTTTTGATCTCCTCTTGCGAGGCCCCCCGGTCCACCCCCAGGATCTCGTAATAATCTCGCTTGGGCATAGAATCACCGGCTCTTACCGCTTATCGTCGTCCACAACCTTGTAATCGGCATCCACTACGCGGTCCCGGGCCGAACCTGGACCTTCCGTTCCCGTGGCCTGGCGCGCTTGTTCGGCGCCGGCCTGCTGGTAGACCTTGCTGGTCAGGGTGAAGAGGGCCTGGGACAGAGCCTCCATTTTCTCCTTAATGCGGCCCACATCCTGGCCGCCCAGGGCATCCTGCAGGTCCTTCTTGGCCTGTTCGATGCGTTCGACGTCGGCTTTATCGGCCTTATCCTTAAATTCCTTTAAGGTACGCTCGGTTTGATACAGGAGGGAATCGGCCTGATTTCTAGTTTCCACCTCTTCTTTGCGCTTCCGGTCGGCCTCGGCATACATCTCGGCCTCCTTAATCATACGCTGGATCTCTTCCTCCGACAGGCCGCTTGACGATTTAATGGTAATGGCCTGCTGCTTGCCGGTGGCCAGATCCCGGGCCGAAACGTGGACGATGCCGTTGGCGTCGATATCGAACTTGACTTCGATCTGGGGCACCCCCCGTGGAGCCGGTGGAATGCCGGTGAGCTGGAAGCGCCCCAGGGTTTTGTTGTCGGCCGCCATGGGACGCTCGCCCTGCAGCACATGGATCTCCACCATCGTTTGATTGTCGGCCGCCGTGGTGAAAATCTGGCTCTTAGAGGTGGGAATGGTGGTGTTGCGTTCAATGATCTTGGTAAACACCCCGCCGAGGGTTTCGATTCCCAAGGACAGGGGAGTAACGTCGAGGAGAACGATGTCCTTCATTTCCCCTGCCAGAACGGCGCCCTGGATAGCCGCACCCATGGCCACGCATTCGTCGGGATTGATCCCCTTGTGGGGCTCCTTACCCAAAATCCTTCTAACCGTCTCCTGGACCAGGGGGACCCGGGTGGAGCCGCCTACCAGCAGCACTTTATCGATATCTTCGGGTTTGAGGCCGGCGTCGGACAAAGCCTGACGTATGGGTTCCACCGTCTTCTCCACCAGATCGGCGATGAGCTCCTCGAACTTGGCCCGGGTCAAAGTAATATCCAGATGCACGGGACCGCTGGAGGTCACGGAAATAAAGGGGAGATTTATGTTGGTGCTGGTAACGCTGGAGAGCTCGATCTTCGCCCGTTCCGCTGCTTCCTTCAGGCGTTGCATGGCCATAGGATCCTGGCGCAGATCCACCCCGTGTTCGCGGCGGCAGATATCAATGAGGTAGTTCATGATCCTCTCGTCGAAGTCATCGCCCCCCAAGCGGTTATTGCCGCTGGTGGCCTTTACCTCGAAAACGCCGTCGCCCAACTCCAGGATGGAAACATCAAAGGTACCGCCCCCCAGGTCGTAGACCAGAATGGTCTGGTCCTCGCCCTTATCCAGCCCGTAGGCCAGGGCTGCAGCCGTAGGCTCATTGATGATGCGCAGCACCTCCAGGCCCGCTATACGGCCGGCATCCTTGGTGGCCTGCCGCTGGCTATCGGTAAAGTAGGCCGGCACGGTAATGACAGCCTGGGTGATCTTCTCCCCCAAATAGGCCTCGGCATCGGCTTTTAACTTCTGCAGGATCATAGCGGAAATTTCCTGGGGAGTATACTCCTTATCGTCTATCTTTACCTTGTAGGTAGTGCCCATGTGCCTCTTAATGGAGACGACCGTGCGGGCAGGGTTGGTTATGGCTTGGCGCTTAGCCGCCTGGCCTACCAGGCGCTCGCCTTCCTTGGTAAAGGCTACTACCGAGGGAGTAGTCCTTCCTCCCTCGGCGTTGGGAATTACAACCGCTTCCCCGCCTTCCATAATGGCCATACAGGAGTTGGTAGTTCCCAGATCGATGCCCAGTACCTTGCCTCTAGCCATGTTCTTACCCCCTATTCCTTCTCCGAAGACTGGTTTTGCTCCGTGGATCTAACCCTCATTCCGGGCCTCTTTTCCCCTTTCGGCCGTCACCGGTGCCGGTAACAAGGCCACCTTCACCAGGGCCGGACGCAAAAGGCGCCCATGCAAAAGGTAACCCTTGCGGAATTCTTCAGTTACCAGGTTGTGGCCTTCAGGGCCGGTGGCTTCTTCCGTAGCTACGGCCTCATGGTAAGCGGGATCAAAGGGTTGCCCCAGGGCTTTGACTTCCGATAGGCCGTATCGCCCCAAGGTCTCGACCAGCTGGCGGAAAACCAGCTCAATCCCGCTCAGCAGGGCGCCTTCTTCCCCCCCGCCCCGGGCGGTGGCCATGGCCCGTTCCAAATTGTCCAGGACGGGGAGGAGCTCTTCCACCAGCTCGGCGCAGGCAGTCTGCTTTAGTTCCAGCTGCTCCCGCCGGGCTCGCTTGCGATAGTTATCAAAATCCGCCCGAAGCCGCAACAACTGGGAACGAAGCCTTTCTATCTCCTCCTGCCTCGCCGCCAGCTCTTCCTTAAGGGCGGTGGTGACATCCTCCGGCGGTTCTTCCGGCCCGGGCTCCTCACCCTGAAAGTCCTGCTCTCCCTCCAGTCCAGGGGCTGCCGGTTCTTTGTCGGTTTCCGCCGTCTTCAACTCCTTATCTTCTAGGGTATGCTCCTGGGGCCGTTCGGCTTCCAGCCCTTCTCCACCGCTAAAGGTTTTCACCTGCGTCTTCACTCCTTCCGACCCGCGGGCCCGGTGCCCCCACCTCCTGCCCCGGTCATCCACACAGCTTCTCGAGGGCCTGGGACAGCTCCCGGGCCACATATTCGAGGACGGAAATGGTCCTGGAATAATTCATCCGCGTCGGGCCCAGCACTCCCACATTACCAATGACTTCGCCGTTTATTTCATAGGTTACGGTGAGAATGCTGCAGTTATTAATCTCTTCATTCTTGTTTTCCCGTCCTATTTTAATCCTGAGGCCGG
Organism: Peptococcaceae bacterium; assembly: GCA_003509545.1. GTDB lineage: Bacteria > Bacillota > DSM-521 > Neomoorellales > Neomoorellaceae > UBA12545. Next base: position 7,093 of record DOLC01000014.1, on the reverse strand, counting down.
CCGGGGGCCCTTCGGCGAAGAGTTCCCGCAGGGCGTCTGATTTTTCCAGAATACATAGCAACCCTTTAACCCTTTCTATATTCCTGAACTCCGGCTGCTCAAAAAGATTTAAGGTACCGTCCAGAAAGATCCGAGCCTCCCTCTTTAAATTGCCCAATTCTTCCAGAAGCTCGATCACCAGGGAACAGAGCTGTTTGTGTTCGGTAGCCAGCAATTCCTGGTAAATGCTATTCAGGAGCGACGGTTTAATGTCCTCCAGCACAATCCCTTGAAGCCTTTCGTTTAACAGCCGGGAAAGATAATTCAGCTCGGCGCGGATCACACCCCGGGGTACGGAAAACAAATGGTGCTCCACCAAACCGTTGCTGGTGACTACTACCAGCAGGGCCTTGCCCGGAGATACATATAGAAGCTGCACCTGCTGGATATGAGCCCGGCCTTGGTAGGGCCCCAAGGCCACGGCCGCATAACTGGTCAGCTCGGCAATCAGACCCGTCGCATCCGCCAAGACCTGCTCGATCTCTCCCATTTTTTGCTCGAAGCGCTGCCGGATATATTCCTTTTCGGCAGAGGACAGCTCGTAGCGCTCCATTATACAGTCTATATAGTAACGGTATCCCAGATCCGAAGGAATCCTGCCTGCGGAGGTGTGGGGCTGTTCAATAAGGCCCAGTTCTTCCAAGTCGGCCATTTCGTTGCGGATGGTGGCCGGGCTCACCCCCAGGTTATACCGCCGGGCTATGGTCCGGGAACCCACCGGTTCTCCCGTGGCAATATAGTCCAATATAATGGCTTCTAAGATCTTCCGTTTCCGCCCCTCCACCCGCATTTTTGCTCACCTTCTTTTATTAGCACTCTAATAAGCCGAGTGCTAAAAACTTTCATTTACACAATAACACCGGCCCCGCAGGTTTGTCAAGCCGATTGTCCGGCCTGCTAGACGAAGGCTGCGAACACTTCATTGGCCAAGGGTAGGCCCTTATCCGTAAGGCGCAAAAACCCCCTTTCGACCGTGATGAGGCCTAGATCAAAAGGGCGTTCCAGTTCCCGGCCATACCCTTCCAGTAAATCCTCCCCGAACCGTTCGGCATATTCCTTAAGGCTTACGCCCCGCAGGAGCCGCAGGCCGAGAAAAAGGGTGTCCCCTCGCTGTCGCTCAGGGGTCAATATCTCTACTTCGGCAGCGGGCAGATGGCCTTCCTCTACTGCACCGCAGTAAGATTCCAGGTAGCTCAAATTCTGCCACCGCCGGTTCCCCCAGTGGGAGGCTGCCCCCGCCCCTAAGCCGAGGTAGGGCCGGTTTTCCCAGTAGGTGAGATTGTGACGGCATTGAAAACCCGGTCGAGCGAAATTGGATATCTCGTAGTGCTCGTAACCGACCCCCCGAATCTTCTCCCTCGCCCTCCAGTACATGTCTACGACCTCTTGTTCGTCAGGCAGGGCGAGGCGGCCCTGGGAGTAAGAGCGGCCCCAGGGCGTATCCGGCGCCAGTTCCAGACCGTAGACCGATAGGTGCTCGGGTTCCAGTTCCAGAGCGCGGTCTAAGGTATCCTCCCAGTCCTCCGAGCTCTGTCCGGGCAGGCCGTAGATCAAATCCAGATTGATGTTGGCAAAGCCCGCCCGGCGGGCCCAGGTGAAGGCCTCGTAGATGTCTCCCACCCCGTGGGCCCTCCCCATGGCTCGCAGCAATCCTTCTTTGAAGGCTTGAGCCCCCAGGGACAGGCGATTGACCCCGACCTCCCTCAGGTTTCTTAGCTTTTCCAGGGTGAGGGTGCCGGGATTAGCCTCCACGGTGATCTCGGCTCCTCCCTGGAGGCCAAAGACATCCTTCACCCGGGCCACCAGCCCGACCAGATCGCTGGCCGCCAGGTAGGTGGGCGTACCGCCCCCGAAATACACCGTAGCAGCCTTCCCGGGCCGCAAGGCGTACGCCGCCATCTCCATCTCCCGGCCTAAGGCCTTAAGGTAACGGGCGGTGACCGGAGGAGGTACGGCGGGGAAGGAGATAAAGTCGCAATAATTGCATTTGCGCAGGCAAAAAGGAAGGTGGATGTAGAGATTCATCTAATCCACCCTCAATACGGCCATAAAAGCTTCCTGGGGTATCTCTACCCTGCCTACCTGTTTCATCCTCTTCTTGCCTTCCTTTTGCTTCTCCAACAACTTGCGTTTGCGGGTAACGTCGCCGCCATAACACTTGGCCAGGACGTTCTTCCGTAGGGCCCGTATCGTTTCCCGAGCTATAACCCGGCTACCGATGGCCGCCTGCACGGGCACGTCGAAAAGCTGCCGGGGGATGAGCTCTTTCAACCGCTCTACCAGGGCCCGTCCCCGCTGGTAGGCCTTATCCCGGTGGACGATAACGGACAGGGCATCTACTACTTCGTTATTGATAAGGATGTCCAGCTTTACCAGGTCCGACACCCGGTAGCCCAGGAATTCGTAATCCAGGGAGGCATAACCCCGCGTCCTGGACTTCAACTGATCGAAGAAATCGTAAATAATTTCCGCCAGGGGTAATTCATAGGTGAGCATGACCCTCTTTTCCGAGAGATACTCCATGCCCACAAAGGTACCCCGCCTCTCCTGGCAAAGCTCCATGACCGGGCCGATATAATCGGAAGGAAGGAGGAGGGTTGCCTTAACGTAGGGCTCCTCCATAGCCTCAATACTTCCCGGCGGAGGCAGAAGGGTAGGGTTATCCACCATAACAGTTTCGCCGCCGGTTTTAATAACCCGGTAGACCACGCTAGGCGCTGTCGTTATGAGCTCCAGGTCGTATTCCCTTTCCAGGCGCTCCTGGACGATTTCCATGTGCAAGAGCCCCAGGAAACCGCACCGGAAACCGAAGCCTAAGGCCGCCGAGGTTTCCGGCTCGAAGACCAGGGCCGCATCGTTGAGCTGCAGCTTTTCCAGGGCATCCCGCAGATTATCGTATTGGTCCGAATCCACGGGGTAAAGGCCGCAGTAAACCATGGGGGTAACCCGCCGGTACCCCGGCAAGGGTGCCTCGGCCGGCCTTTCCGCTCCGGTCACCGTGTCTCCTACTCGAGTATCCCGCACATTTTTAATCCCGGCGGCCAAATAGCCCACCTCGCCGGCCTCCAGAGCCTGAACCGGTACCGGAGCGGGGGTGAAAACCCCCACCTCGTCCACCTCGAATTCTTTCCCCGTGGACATCATACGGATGACCATCCCTTTGCTGAGCCGCCCGTGGACCACCCGCACGTAGGGAATGGCTCCCCGGTAAGAGTCGAAATGGGAATCGAATATCAGGGCCTGTAACGGCTTTTCCCTGTTCCCTTTAGGGGGCGGGATGCGCAGGACAATGGCCTCCAGTATTTCCTCGGTACCCTGGCCCGTCTTGGCGGAAGCCAGAATGGCGCTACTGCCGTCTAGTCCTGTCACTTCTTCCAGCTCCCGGCGCACGCGGTCAGGTTCGGCATTGGGCAGATCGATCTTGTTGATGACGGGAATGATCTCCAGGTTATGCTCCAGGGCCAGGTAGAGATTGGCCAAGGTTTGGGCCTCCACACCTTGGGTGGCGTCCACCACCAGGAGCGCCCCCTCGCAGGCGGCCAGACTCCGCGACACCTCGTAGGTAAAATCCACATGCCCCGGAGTATCGATGAGGTTTAAGATATATTCTCCGCCGTCCCGCGCCCGGTAGGTGAGGCGGACGGCCTGGAGTTTAATAGTGATACCCCTTTCGCGCTCCAGTTCCAGGGTATCCAGCACCTGCTCCACCATCTGTCTGGGACTCAAGGCACCGGTATATTCCAACAAACGATCGGCCAGGGTCGATTTTCCGTGGTCGACGTGGGCGATGATACAGAAATTGCGGATACGGTCTTGTCTGGTCAATACTACCGGCACCTCCTCCTTCGAAAATCTCCTCTCCTCTACCCATTTTCATCCTTCGTGGTGCCGTTACTTACGGCATGAGAGGCTACCCCGAAAATTAACTTCTCTCGAGGCCGGCATTATTCTTGTTTGCATGCCGGCCCGTTGTCTCCATCCTTCTGCAAGGGTCGCCAGGCGGCATGGATGTCTACCCCATTATAGCAAAAAGCGGGCCGGGCTTAAAGCCCGGCCCGCTTACCCGGAGCCCTTAGCGCAGCTCCGTCGGCACAAAGGCATCGATAACACCTATCACCAGGGCTGCCAGGAGGGCACCCAGGGCATTAACCCGTAGCATGGTAGGCACCAGGAACTGGGCCAGGTAAATAACCACAGCGGCCACAATGAAACCTACAATGCCACGACTCCGGGGGGATATCCTCTTGCCCAACAGGGTTTCCGCCACCCAACCCAGGGCGGCGATCACCACTGCCGCCACCAGCGCGCCAGTGAACCCGGCCACCTGGATACCAGGCAACAGGTAACCCACCAGCATCAGCACCAGGGCAGAGACAATAAAACGAATGACCACGCCTAACCAGTTGTTCATAGGATCACCTCCTCGGGCGTTTTACTATAGCTTTGCCCAGAAGGGAGGCGAATTATACCATCCTTACCTTTTTAGCTTCAATCTGGTAATAGCCGTAGCCAGGGCGGCAGCGCCAAAACCGTTGTCGATATTGACCACCCCCACTCCAGTGGCACAACTGTTAAGCATGGCCAGGAGGGCCGCCAGGCCGCCGAAACTCGCTCCGTACCCCACGCTCGTTGGCACGGCAATAACAGGTCGGGCTATCATACCGGCCACCACGCTGGCCAGGGCTCCCTCCATTCCGGCCACCACAATCACCACATCGGCCCCCTCTACCCTATCCATCTGGTGAAAGAGGCGGTGAATTCCGGCTACCCCCACATCGTATATGCGGTCCACCTCGTTGCCCATAACCTCGGCCGTGACCGCCGCCTCCTCGGCTACCGGCAAATCGGCGGTTCCGGCGCTCAAGACGGCCACGCGCCCGCCCGTAGGAGGTATTTCCCCGGCCGGGATGACGATAGTGCGGGCCACTGCATTGAACTGGGCTTTGGGCAGTTTTTCGGCTACCGCCGTATATACCTTTTCTTCCGTCCGGGTCACCAACACCGTAGCACCGGCCCCGGCCAGGCGGCAGGCAATGGCTACGATTTGTTCCAGGGTTTTGCCCTGGCCGAAGATAACTTCCGGGAAGCCGTTGCGCAGGGCACGATGATGGTCGACCTTGGCAAAACCCAGATCTTCGTAAGGTAGACTTCTAATCTTCTCCACGGCTTCCTCTAGAGTAACCCGGCCTTCTTGCAGCCCCGCCAGGAGTTCCCTTAATTGGCCTTCTGTCATCGCCTCACTCCTTAAAGGGAACCTTCCCCCAGGTCTAAAAAGCAGTCTAAAGGAATAAAATGGCGATAGTGGAGGGGATCGGCCCTTTGAATGTATATTTTATCACCAATTGGAGGGTCAGAAAAGGCCTTCGTTTATTCGGCCGGCTTTTTCTGTTGCTGCTGGCCGGCCTGTTGCTGTTCGGGGTATCTTCCCCGCTGAAGCCCTTTTTGCACCGTTTACCGGGGGTCGTGGCCGGCTACTCCTACTCGCTGCCCACGTCCTTCTGGCAGGGTGTCCTTGAAGCCGGCCTTCCCACCCTCGTACTGGAGGCAGGCCAGGAATCCCATCCCCCCCAGCCCGGTCTGCTGCTCCCTGCCGTCCGGGTCTTAAACCCGGACCTGGTCCGATTTCTAACCGCAGAGGAGGAGCACTATCCGCTGCCCGAAGGGCAGGAGAGCCCGCCTCCCCCGCCCGCGGATCTTGCCGGTGTAGAACAGGGCGGCCGGCATCCCGTGGTAGCCATATATAACACCCACAATGCCGAAGGATATGCCCCCAGCGACGGGGCCGACAGGTTTCCGGGGAAAAACGCCAGTATAAGCCTTGTGGCCGCCGCCCTGGCCCAGGCCCTGGCCGAGGATTACGGGGTACCGGTGGTCCGTTCGGACACCATCCACGATTACCCCGACTTTTCCCAGGCCTATGCCAACTCGGAAAAGACCGTCCGCCGTCTTCTGGCCGAATATCCCTCCATTCAGATCGTCCTTGACATTCACCGGGATGCGGGCCTAAAGGAGCCGCCGGTGGCCTACATCAACGATCAAAAGGTAGCCCAGATCTTAATCGTGGTGGGGAGCGATGCCCGGCTGGAACACCCCCATTGGCGCCAAAACGAGGCCTTTGCCCGCCGCCTGGCCGCCAAGATGGATGAGCTGTACCCCGGCCTGAGCCGGGGCGTCCGGGTTCAAGAAGGCCGCTACAACCAGCACCTGCACCCGCGGGCTCTCTTGTTAGAGATAGGGAGCAGCAATAATACCCTGGACCAGGCGGAAAAGGCAGCGCAGCTTCTGGCCCGAGTGGTCGCCGAGGTCTTACGGGAGCTCCAGCGGGAAAACCCGTTGAGCCCGTAAAGAGTGGCGTCATGGCTCACCTGGCCTCCTCTTGGCGGAGGTATTCCACCACCAGTTGGTTGGCCCTCCTACCGTCCGCCCGCCCTCTGATTTTGGGCATGAGGGCGGCCATGACTTTACCTACGTCCCCGGTGGAGCCGGCCCCCACTTCGCGGATGGTTTCCTTGATGATACTCAAGAGTTCTTCCTCGCTCAACTGCTCGGGCAGGTATTTTTGGAGCACTTCTATCTCCGCCTGGGCCTGTCGGACCAGATCTTCGCGCCCCCCTTGCCGAAACTGCTCCAGGGCCTCCTGGCGGAGTTTTATCTCCCGCCGGATTAAACCCATCACCTCGTCATCGTTAAGGAGACGCTGCTTATCGATTTCCGCATTCTTTATCCCGGCCAGGACCATGCGGATGGTCTGGAGTCTGACTTTATCGTGACTCTTAAGGGCCTCCTTCATATCACGGGTAAGGCGTTCCTTCATGGTTCTTGCCTCCTTTAGAAGTTGGTGGCCCGGCCGTGCCGGGGCATAATCTCTTTTCTCCACGACCCCTCTTTATCCCTCCTAGAGGCTGTTAATCTCCCCTTTTCCCCTTTTCCCCCGGAACGCCGAAAGAACTGGACTTCCGAGGCTTGAGGGACTAAGATGGGTTTAAGAAGCTCTTACGGCAGGTGACCGGACCCAATGCAATGCATATCCCTAGTACTACAGCGTCAGATAGAG
>DOLC01000051.1 GCA_003509545.1 Peptococcaceae bacterium | reverse complement strand
TGGCCTCTCAAAAGCCTCGGGCCTTTCTTAAGCCCTTCGCCAAGCTTAAGTTTGGCTGACCGCTCGGGTTTAGTCGCTCTATCTCAAGCCCAAGCAGGCCTGCTCTGCAAAAAGTGGGGATAACTCAGGTAAAAGCGTGGCTACAGGGCATCTAAAGCCGCGCGCATATCCTTAACCAGGCCGGCTGCCCGTGATATCCCACCCTCGGCCAGGGCCTGCACCACCGCGCTGCCCACTATAAAACCGTCTCCCAGAGGGGCCAGCCGCCTAAGGTGGTCGGCGCTGCCGATGCCGAAGCCCAGGGCCAGGGGTAAAGAAGTAACCCTTCGCAACCTTTCCATATAGGACGACAGGCCCGGGGGAAGCTCTTCCCGGGCTCCCGTAACGCCGGTAAGGGAGACGCAATAGATAAAGGCCGGGGCGCCCGAGAGAATCCGCCGGAGCCGGTCTTCCGGGGTTGTAGGCGCTACCAGGGGGATGAAGTCCAATCCTCTCTCCTCCAGCGCCTCCCGGAGAGGGCCGGCTTCCTCCCAGGGAAGGTCGGGGACGATAACTCCGTCTACCCCGGCAGCCGCCAGGCGGCGGCCGAACTCCGCCAGGCCGTAGCGCAATAGGGGATTGTAATAGCTCATCAATACCAGCGGTGTAGCTATCTTCGCCCGGAGAGCGGCCGCCAACTCCACAACCCGTGCCAGGGTAGTCCCGGAGGCCATGGCCCGCTGTCCGGCAGCCTGGATCACGGGGCCGTCGGCTACCGGGTCGGAAAAGGGGACTCCCAATTCGATTATGTCGGCCCCGGCGTCCGCCAGCGCCGGTACCAGCCGCGCCGTCTCTGCCAGGGTAGGGTCCCCGGCGCAGACATAGACGATCAAGGCCTTACGGCCCTTTGCAAAGGGGGCGGTCAGCCTTGCGTTGCCCATTTTCTCTTGCCTCCCTTCCCAGGATGTCCGCCACTTGCTGCACGTCCTTGTCTCCCCGGCCTGACAGATTGATAACCATAATTTCCTCCGGGCTCAACCGCGGAGCCAGCTTGGCGGCCAGGGCCACGGCGTGGGCGCTCTCCAGGGCAGGTATAATACCCTCGGTGTGGCTCAGGAGTCGAAAGGCTTCCAAGGCCTCGGCGTCGCTAATCGCCTCGTAGGTAGCCCGGCCGGCGTCCTTGAGGTAACTGTGCTCGGGCCCCACTCCCGGATAGTCCAACCCGGCAGAGATAGAATAGACGGGCAGGATTTGCCCGGCCTCGTCCTGGAGCAAGTAGCTGTAAAAACCGTGGAGCACCCCCGGTGTCCCGGCCGTCAGGGTGGCAGCGTGCGACCCCGTCTCCAGACCCTTGCCGGCGGCCTCCGCCCCCCAAAGTTTTACCTTTTCTTCCTCCAGGAAGGGATAAAAGAGCCCCATGGCATTGCTCCCGCCTCCGACGCAGGCCACCAGGTGATCCGGCAGGCGGCCACAGGCGGCGAACAGCTGATCCCGGACTTCCCTGCCGATAACTGCCTGAAAATCCCTGACCATTAGGGGGTAGGGATGGGGGCCCACCACCGAGCCCACCAGGTAATGGGTGGTCTTTACATTGGTCACCCAGTCCCGCAGGGCCTCGTTAATGGCATCCTTAAGGGTGGCCGTGCCGCCGTCCACCGGCTTTACCCGGGCCCCCATGAGCTCCATGCGGAATACGTTTAAGGCCTGGCGCCGGCAGTCCTCGGCGCCCATGTATATTTCACATTCCAGGCCTAAAAGGGCGGCGACGGTGGCCGTAGCTACCCCGTGCTGCCCGGCCCCGGTTTCGGCGATGATGCGCTTCTTACCCATCCGCCGGGCCAACAAGGCTTGCCCCAGGGCATTGTTGAGCTTGTGGGAACCCGTATGGTTTAAATCTTCCCTTTTCAAATATATTTGCGCACCGCCCCAATGGGCCGTTAGATTCCGGGCGAAGTATAAGGGCGTAGGCCGGCCGGCGTAATGGCGCAGGTAATAATTTAGCTCCGCCTGGAACTCTTTGTCTTCGCGTACCTCTAAGTACGCCCTTTCCAGTTCTTCCAGGGCCGGCATCAGGGTTTCCGGCACAAACCGGCCTCCATAGCTTCCAAAGCGACCTGTGGCATCCGGTATACTCATTGGCCCTCCTCCTCGTTAACCCTGGCTACAGCCTCCATGAAACGGGCTATTTTGACGGGGTCCTTCTGGCCATCGGTCTCCACCCCGCTGCTCACATCCACAGCATAAGGCCGCACCTTTCGGATGGCCTCGGCCACGTTTTCCGGTGTTAAACCGCCGGCCAAAATGATAGGGGGACCCAGCTCGACGGCCCGGCGGGCAATCTCCCAGTTGAAGGTACGGCCCGTGCCCCCGGCCTGGCCGGGAACAAAAGTGTCCAGCAGAAAGGCATCCACCGGGTATTTAGGAATAAGCTCGAGGGAGGCTGCATCCTTTACCCGTATGGCCTTTATTAAGCGTTGCGAGAGGCCGCGGCAGTACTCAGGCGGCTCGTCTCCGTGGAGCTGTAACACATCCAGCCGGCAGAAACTGGCTATCTCCAGGAGGCTGTACCGCGGCTCGTTGACAAACACGCCTACGCTGGTAACAAAGGGTGGAAGCCTAAGGATTATCTCCCGGGCCACTTCGGGGTGAATCCGGCGCGGGCCGGGGGCGAAGACGAAACCCAGGGCGTGGACCCCTGCCTCCAAGGCCGCCCTGGCCTCCTCCCAGGTCTTAATACCGCAGATCTTTACCCTTACCACGTGCCTTCCTCCTCGCGGATTCCTTCCTACCTTCACCTATCCCCTTTTGCGGGCTGCCCAAAGAGCTCGCGTATTTTAGCCTCCACATCGGCGGAAGTCACCAGGGCTTCACCCACCAGGACGGCGTCCACCCCGGCCCGGGCCAGGAGGACCACATCCCGGCGGCTGCGGATCCCGCTCTCGCTCACCACTAACCGCCCGGGAGGTATCAGGGGGCGTAGTTCCAAGGTAGTTCTTATGTCCGTCTTGAAGGTGTGCAAATCTCGATTATTGATTCCTATAATTTGGACGCCCGCTCTAAGGGCCGTCTCGATTTCTCCCGGGGTATGGGTTTCCACCAGGGCTGCGAGGCCCAGCCGGGAGGCCAAGGCCAGGTATTCCCGCAACCGGGCTTCCTCCAGGGCGGCCACGATCAATAGCAGGGCGTCGGCCCCCAGGGCTCTGCTGGCAAAAATCTGGTACTCATCGATGATGAAGTCCTTGCGCAAAAGGGGTAGGGGAGTAGCTTCCTTCACCAAGGCAATATGCCGTGGGTGCCCATGGAAGAATCTTTCATCCGTAAGTACCGAGAGGGCAGCCGCGCCGGCGCGGGTGTAAAGGCCAGCCAGCATCACGGGATCGAAGTCCGGGCACAGCACGCCCCGCGAGGGAGAAGCCTTCTTTATCTCGGCCAGGAGGCTAATGGAGGCACCCCGCCGAAGGGCGCCGGCAAAGTCGCGGGTAAAGGGTAGCCCCTTACATATCTCCTCCAGTCGGTGTAAAGGCAGCTCCTCCCGTGCGCGGGCCGTCTCCAAGCGCTTGTACTCCAAAATTTTATCCAACATCAGGCGGCCCAGCTTTCCGTGAACCTAATCAGGGCGGCCAATTTGCCGTGAGCCGCTCCGGTATCTATACTCTGGGCCGCCAAGGCCATGCCTTCCCTCACCGATGAGGCGACACCGGCAGCCATTAAGGCAAAGGCGGCATTCACCACTACTACATCCCGCGCTGGCCCCGGCCTGCCCTTCAATACGCCGCGGATAATCTCGGCATTATCCGCGGCCGTCCCCCCCAGCAGCTCCTCCGGACCGACGGGGCCGATTCCTATTTCCGCCGGATCGAAGAAAAACGTTTCCAAAGAACCCTCCTCCAGGCGGGTAATTTTCGTCGGGCCCGTTATGGTGATTTCGTCCAACCCGTCGCTCCCGTGAACTACGAAAGCCCGCCGACACCCCAGGCGGCCCAAGACGGAGGCCACGGTTTCCGTCAATTCCGGCCCGTAGACGCCGACCAGCTGATACGGGGCGCCGGCGGGGTTGGTAAGGGGACCCAGGAGGTTAAATACCGTGCGGATCCCTATCTCCCGCCGGGGACCGGCAGCATGTTTCATGGCTTTATGAAAGGAAGGAGCGAAGAGAAAACCCATCCCCACCTTCTCCAGACACTCTTCGACGCCGGCCGGTGGGAGGTCCACCCGTACTCCCAGGGCTTCCAGAACATCGGCGCTGCCGGCACGGCTGGAAACCGAGCGGTTGCCGTGTTTGGCCACCGGCACCCCCGCGCCGGCCACCACAAAGGCAGCGGCGGTGGAAATGTTAAAGGTATGGCTACCATCGCCCCCTGTGCCGCAGGTATCCACCAGGACCTGCCGGCGGACCTTAAGGGGGACGGCCAGGCGCCGCATGGTCCGGGCGAAGCCCGTAATTTCATCCACCGTTTCCCCTTTAAGCCGCAAGGCTGTCAAAAAAGCCCCTATTTGGGCCGGCGTGGCCTGGCCCTCCATAATGGCCTCCATGGCCTTCGCGGCCTCCACCTCAGTTAAGGACTGGCCGGCTACTACTTTACGGATGTATTCGGCCAACATGGCTCAGCTCCTCTCCCCTCTTCTCTGCTCAAATTCCGCCTTCACCCTAAGGCCAAAAAGTTGGCCAGCAATTTCTTCCCTTCCTCGGTGAGGATAGATTCGGGGTGAAACTGCACTCCCTCAACGGGAAATTGCCGGTGTCGTATACCCATTAACTCCCCTTCTTCGGATTTGGCGGTAATCTCCAGGCACTCGGGTAGGGTTTCTTCGTCCACCATGAGGGAGTGGTAGCGGGTGGCCCGAAAAGGGTTTTTCAGTCCCTTAAAAATGGTCTTCCCGTCGTGGATGATCGAAGAAGTCTTGCCGTGCATCAGGCGACGGGCCCGGACTACCCTTCCCCCAAAGGCCTGCCCTATGCACTGGTGCCCCAGGCAGACGCCCAAAATAGGTATCTTGCCGGCGAACTTCTTTACGGCCGCCAGGGAAACTCCGGCCTTGTCGGGCGTACAGGGACCCGGGGAAATAACGAGGTAGCGGGGCTTAAGCTTTTCCAGCTCATCAAGGCTAAGGACATCGTTACGCCTTACCACCACCTCTGCTCCCAATTCGGCGAAGTATTGAACGAGATTATAGGTGAAAGAATCATAGTTGTCGATCATCAGCAGCATGGTACCCCTTCCTTTACCAGAGGGTAACTATCCAGGGCTTGGAGCAAAGCCCGGGCTTTGCTAGAGGTCTCCTCGTATTCGGCCTCCGGGTCGGAGTCGGCCACGATGCCGGCCCCGGCCTGCACATAGGCCCGACCCCTGGTGAAGACGATGGTCCGGATGGCAATACAGGTGTCCATATTCCCGTTTAAACCCAGGTAGCCGACCGCCCCGGCATAAGGGCCCCGGGAGTGAGGCTCCAGCTCGGCAATTATCTCCATGGCCCTTACCTTCGGCGCTCCAGAAACCGTGCCGGCGGGGAAACAGGCCAGGAGGGCGTCCAGGGCCGTCCTGCCGGGCGCCAAACGTCCGGTAACGGTGGAAACCAAGTGCATTACATGGGAATAATTCTCTATAGCCATAAATTGGGGCACCCGCACGCTTCCCGGAGCGGCTACGCGGCCCACATCGTTCCGTCCTAAATCCACGAGCATGAGGTGTTCGGCGCGTTCCTTCTCGCTGTTCTTCAGATCCAGTGCCAACTGGAGGTCTTCCTCCGCCGTACGACCCCGCGGCCGGGTCCCGGCAATGGGGCGGTTCTCGATCACCCCATCCTCCACCCTCACCAGCGTTTCGGGAGACGAGCCGACCAGCTGTACTTCTGGAAAGTTAAGGTAAAACATATAGGGCGAAGGGTTTATCGTCCGAAGGCGACGGTACACCGCAAAAGTATCGCCTTCAAAAGGCACTTCCAACCTCCGGGACAGGACTACCTGGATACAGTCGCCGGCAGCTATATATTCCTTAATGCGCCTCACTTTATCTTTAAACTCCTCGGCGGTCATATTGGCCCGGCACCCGCCGGGCGCAGCCCCGATCTCCAGGCCCCCTCCTTCCCCGGGCTGCCCTCCGGCCTTCCGGCGGACGAGGTCGGCTACCCTTTGGAGGCGCAATTGTGCCTGCCGGTAGTCCTCCGGGTCGTCTCTCCGGGCCAGGCAAACGATCTTCACGGTGCGCAAGACGTGGTCGTAAATCAAAAGAACCCGGTTCAACACCAGATAAATATCCGGCAACCGGAGGTCGTCCCTGGCCCTCGCCGGCAGCTTTTCCACCTGGTGTACCAAATCGTAGGCAAAATAGCCTACCAGCCCTCCGAAAAACCGCGGCATACCCGGCGGTACGGAAGTAACTTTTAATTCGTCCAGGAGCCGACGGAGGAAGTCCGGCGTACCCGGGACTTCTTCTTCCCCGCCCCCCTGCAGGAGGCGGCCCTTATCAGCGCGGCAAGAATAAATCAGCAGAGGATCAAACCCCAGGAAGGAATAGCGCCCCAGCCTCTCCCCCCCTTCTATGCTCTCCAGAAGGTAGCTAAAGGGAGTGCGGCCGAGCTTTAAATACAGGGATACGGGGGTGTCCGTGTCGGCGAGCATTTCCTGCCACACGGCCACCATTTCTTTTCCTCGAAAACAAAAAGCCCGGCGCTCGGATGAGCACCGGCTCCGGTCATCCCTCGTCCGGCTCATCTCCAGCTCTCCTCTCCTCAGCTCACCTCGGCTAGGCCTCTCCTCTATGCGGCTGTTAAGGTTATAATACCTTGTAGCGCCGTCGGTGTCAACACATCGCACCCCTGATTTATTTCCATATTTTTTCGGGGCAGGCCTGCTTAGGCTTGGAAGCGAGCGAACAAGCTTTCGCGGCCGGCCCAAGCTTAAGTCCTGCCCGCGAGGAAGGCCTTTGCGAGCGAAAGCCAAACAGGCCGGAATAAGAACTTGGGAATGCACCAAATCGCGCCCCTAATTTCTTTAGCATGAAGGTAGAGTCGCTGTTTTTCCCTCCCCTTGCCAGGAAACGTTTCATCCCCGTTCAGTTCACGGCATCTCCGATGTATATTTCCAAGCATTCTAATAAAAATACTATGCCTTTCGGAGATATGGCGCGAATTTGCCGAAAGATGTACAGATATTCGCCTAAGGCGGCACTATTTCAACCTTTACTACCCCCACCAATCCGCATATAATGAAAATGCTTCTCAATTATACAAAAGGGGGTGATAGCATAGGCGGCTCCACTATTGAATGGGTAGCTGAAATCTTTTTTGTTTACTCGTTGATAATGACTTTCATTATCTATCATTGTTCTAATTCTTTAGCGAAAGGAGTTCATCGATGAGGCTTTCTAAACTGGTAGCGGTTCTAATGTTGATGGCAATCGTGACCGGTCTTGCCGGATGTGGTACCGACCCCAAACCGCGCGCGAACCCGGAGAAGGTTTCCGAAGAAAAAATAGTCAACGTTTATACGGCGAGACATTATGACGTGGATAAGAAGTTATTTGCTAAGTTCACCGAGGAAACCGGCATCCGAGTAAACGTGCTGGAGGGCAAGGCCGAAGAACTCATTGAGCGGATTAAACGGGAAGGTTCCGACACGGCTGCCGACGTTTTCATCACGGTAGATGGGGGTATCCTCGCCGCCGCCAAAGAACAGGGCATCCTCCAACCCGTATGGTCCTCCATCATCAATCAGAATGTGCCGTCTCACCTTCGGGATCGCGATAACCACTGGATCGGCATAGCCACCAGGGCACGGGTAATCGTTTATGCAAAAGACCGGGTCAACCCGCAGGAAATTACTACTTACGAAGATTTGGCCGACCCAAAATGGAAGGGCAAGGTGCTGGTACGTTCCTCTACTAGTTTGTACAATGTGTCCCTCCTAGCTTCTTTCATTGCGCTACACGGGGAGGAAAAAGCCGAGGCTTGGGCCAGGGGAATAGTTAATAACTTTGCCCGTCCGCCGCAAGGTAATGACCGGGACCAGGCTAGAGCCATAGCAGCCGGTATTGGCGACGTGGCTATTATGAATACCTACTACTTGGGACTGATGGCCAACTCCAAGGAGCCGGAAGAAGCCAAGGTAGCCCAGAAAATCGGCGTGATATTTCCAGACCAGGCTACAACCGGGACCCACATCAACATTAGCGGCATCGGCTTGACCAGACATAGCAAGCATACGGAAAACGCCATAAGACTGATAGAATTCCTGACAGGCAAAGAGGCACAGGAACTCATAGCGGCGGAGAACTTTGAGTTTCCGGTAAACCCTACCGCCGGCAAGCCGGAATTGCTGCGGTCCTGGGGAGAATTCAAGGCCCAGGAACTCAATTTCGACCTGCTGGCCCAGTATAACCGAAAGGCGCTAGAAATTTTCAGTAAAGTGGGCTGGAAGTAACAGGCAGGGGAAAGTATATGGCGAGGATGGACATCAAGAGGCAGATTCAAAGGGATTTTAGCGGTTGGCTAGTGTTTAGCCTCCTGGGGGCAGCATTAATTATGCTGCCTATCTTCTTTATTGTTTTTTCCTTGTTTCAAGAGCCGAACGAAAACTGGTTGCATATCAGACAATTCTTGTTGAGAGATTACATCATCAATACAATCTGGCTGGTAGCCCTAAGCGGTCTACTAGCAGCTACCCTGGGCGTGATCCTCGCCTGGCTGGTAGCCCTCTATGATTTCCCATTACGACACCTCTTTCGCTGGGCACTAGTATTACCTTTGACTATCCCACCGTATATAGCCGCTTACACATACAGTACCATGCTGAGTTATACCGGGATAGTGCAAACCACCCTGCGCAACAAGTTTGCCTACGAGATCAACCCGCATATCCTGGCCTTTTCATCCATTAAGGGGGCCGTCTTTGTCTTCACTCTTTTCTTGTTTCCTTACGTCTATATTATTACCAGGTCCTTTCTAGAACAGCAAAGCGGCTCCCTGGTCGAAAGTGCCCGGCTCCTGGGGCTGAGGCCGGCTGCCGCCTTCGCCCGGGTGTTGCTTCCCTTGGCCCGGCCGGCTATCGCCGGCGGTACCGCCCTCGTGGTATATGAGGTGCTAGGGGACTACGGGGTAACCAGCTACTTCGGCATCTCTACGGTTACTGTCGCCATCTTTCAAGTCTGGTTTGGGCTCTATGATATTGATTCGGCCATGCGATTGGCCGCCTGGTTAATGGTATCCCTCGTGGGATTTTTCGGGGTGGAGAGGGTCCTTAGGCACCGCCAAGGCCATAGCTTTGTGGGCAGAGGTAAACCCGTAAGCCTTATCAAATTGAGACCAATCCCTGGGGCAGTGGCCTTCCTGTTATGTTCTCTGGTGCTAAGCCTGGGCTTCATCGTTCCCTTGTTGCAGCTGACAGCCTGGGCCCGGTTAACCTGGACAGACGTTTGGAAGCCGGCCTTTATTGGGTTGACGGCGCAAACCCTGTACGTCGCGGCCCTGTCCACAGCACTGGTGATCCTCCTGGCGGTGGTGGTGGCCAACACCTTTCGCCGGCCCTCAGCCTTGGCCTATCTGGTATCCAGAGGGGTGACGGCGGGCTACGCCATTCCCGGCGCGGTCATCGCGGTGGGCGTGTTAGCGGTGTTTACCGCCCTCGACGGAGTACTATCCCCCCTTTACGCCTGGATAGGTCTCACTAAGGACAGGCTGGTACTAAGCACCTCTTTGGTAATGTTGATAGCAGGTTATATCATCCGCTTTATGGCCGTAGGCTACAACTCTGTTGAAGCCGGGTTTGCAAAAATCGGGACCAAGTATGTAGAGGCTGCCAGGCTGATGGGACTCGGGATAGGCAGGTCTTTTTTCAAAGTAGATCTCCCGTTGCTCAAACCGCATATACTGGCCGGATTCGTAGCCACCTTTGTCGAAATATGTAAAGAGCTTCCGCTCACCCTGTTGTTGAGGCCCTTCAACTTTGAAACTCTGGCCACAAAAGTATACCAGTATGCCCATGAGGAGCGGATATACGAAGCCTCCATTCCATCATTGATGATCATCGGTGTTAGCATGTTTTCAGTAGTTATTTCCTATTTCGCAGGCAGGGAGGTGCGGCAATGAAGATCCTGGAAATTGAAAACCTCTCCTTTTCCTTTTCGCCCAAACAGCCGCCCATCCTTAGCGGCTTTTCCCTCTGTGTGGAACAAGGTGAGGTCCTGGGAATTCTTGGGCCCAGCGGCAGCGGAAAGAGCACCCTTCTGCGCTTAATCGCCGGCCTAGAAGCTCCTGCGACCGGATTGATCAAGATCGCCGGAAAACCCGTAGCAGGCCCTGGTATATTCCTACAGCCTGAGAGGCGTGGGGTAGGTATGGTATTTCAGGACTACGCCCTATTTCCACACATGACGGTGAAGGACAACATATTGCTAGGTTTGCACCGCCTGGCCAAGAAGGAACGGTTCAATCGGTTGCGGGAAGTTCTAGAACTGGTAAAGATGGCGGGGTATGAACACCGCTACCCCCATGAGCTGAGCGGCGGACAGCAGCAACGGATTGCGTTAGCCAGAGCCCTGGCGCCTAATCCGGTACTGCTCCTGTTGGATGAGCCCTACAGCAATCTGGACGCGGAATTAAAGATGCTGCTCCGCAAAGAACTCCGCCGGATACTGAAAAAGGCGAATACCACCTGTTTGCTGGTGACCCACGACCCCGTGGACATTAGTGACGTGTGTGATCGGCGGATTATTCTCCACCCGCTCAAACAAGGACGGAAGTGAGGAAAAATTAGAAACCCGGCCGCGCCGAAGACCGAAGTAGACGTTCATGCTGCCGGCGCGGCACCGGCAGAAGGAGGAAAACAAGAGGCCGGCATGCAAACAAGAACAATGCCGCTTCTTGAGGCCAAACCCCGGCCCCTCGCAAAGCCGGCTTGGGTTACCTCAGGTCCGGTCTAAGGAGGGCGGCCCGGCCCAGGTATACATGCTTGGGAGGAAACCGGCTGTAGGCATGGAGGAGAACTCGGATGATGCCCGGCTGGCTACCCGGTACCGGGATCTCGGTGGCGCACATGAGGGCCACTTCGCCCCAGCCCAGGTGGCGGGCCGCTTCTGCCGGGAAGGCGGCGTTAAGGTCCGGAGTGACGGTGAAAAAGGCGCTTATTATAGCCGCCTTGTCGAGGCGGTTGACCTCTAGCATCTCCCGCAACAGTTCTTTGGTACGCTCCAGGATCTCACAGGCTTCATTACGCTCCACCGATACGGCGCCTCTAATCCCTATGACCCGTACCACGCCTTCCATATGTCCCACCTTCCTACCATGCTACCCCGAAAATAGGCTGTAGCATTTTCATTCTTCTGCTGATGCCGCCAAGGCGCCATGAACGTCTACCCCGAAAATATCTTCTATCCGGACCGGCATTGTTTTCGCTCGCTAAGTGGTCCTCGCAGACCAGCCTACGGCTCAGCCTCGGGCTCGGGCGGGGTTCCCGGCCTATTCTGCATCCTTGCTTCAGAGGCCGGCCTCGGACTTCCTGGCCTCGGTTCCCCCCCCCCCCCTCCGCTTTGATCGGGAAAGCGGCGCGTGGGGGAAAAGGGGA
>DOLC01000053.1 GCA_003509545.1 Peptococcaceae bacterium | reverse complement strand
TCGCAGGGGAGAAATGCCGGCCCGTTGTTTTCATCCTTCTGCTGGTGCCGCTCGGCGGCATGGATGTCTACCATCTATCCCGGCTGCCCTCCATCCTTTAACGGTGCGAAAAATTTTCTTGGCCTGTAGGTATATATAGAATAAATGTCGAATATGTATCACTAATTTCATAACGTGATTGGTAAATAGGGCGCTGAGCACCCAGCTGCCGCTAACGAGTTGAGGAGAGGTACGAGGATGTCTTTAAAAGTTAAGGTACTCCTTGTTTTATGCGCTGTCTTTGCCTTTCTTGGCCTTATTTTTTTCGCGGTTTCTCATATTATAGCAGGAAATATTGCAGGTAAGCTGGAATACGATAGTATCCGTGAGAATGTGGAGCGGGCTCTACAGGCCCTGGAACGGGAAATAGCGGCGCTGGATAAATCTGCCGCCGACTGGGCTACCTGGGACGACACGTATATCTTCGTGGAGGATAGGAACCGGGAATATATAGAAAAAAACCTGGTCGATAACGTGTTTCAAATTTTGAGGCTTAACTATGCAGTTTTCCTAAATACCCGGGGCGAAAGGGTATACGCCAGAGGATACGACCCTGAAGCGGACCAAGAAATCTCCATACCCCCTGGTATTGTCTTTACAGCCCATAACCAAACGGACGGCCTTAAAGGGCTGGTGGTGACGCCGCAAGGGCCGATGCTAGTGGCCGCCAGGCCCATTTTAAAAAGCGATGGCAGCGGCCCCGCCCGGGGCACCCTTATCTTCGGCCGCACCTTAAGGGACAAGGATTTAAAAGAGCTCTCGGAGATCACCCGCCTCCCCCTCTCCCTTCACCCGCCGGAGGCCATAGACTCCCGCGATCTCAAGCCCGCGGGCTTCCTTAAAAACGGGGAACCCTTTTACGTAAGTATTATTTCCCCTGAGGAAAGTGCCGGCTTTGCCGTCATTAAGGATTTGCAGGGTGAAAGCGCCTTAATCCTTCAGGTGAACTCCTACCGGCGCGCGGCTCAGGCGTTCCTGTCCGCAAGACAAGTCTTCGGCCTCTTTCTTGCGCTGGCGGCAGCCTTATGCTGCCTTCTTGCCTTGTTCTGGCTGGACCGGGCGGTTCTCTCCCGCCTGGCGCGGCTTACCGCCGCGGTTACCGGCATCGGCCGCTCTCCCTCCCCTGCCGCCGGAATACCCCTTCTGGACGGAAGGGATGAGCTGGCCCTGCTTTCCTCTGAAATCAGCAAAATGCTGGAGAGGCTGGAGGAATACCGGCGGGAGATAGGCGAAAAGGAAAAGAAGTGGTATTCCCTGGTGGAGAACGCGGCGGAGGCCATCATCGTGGTCCAGGAGGGTGTGGTGGTCTTTGTCAACGGGGCAACGCTGGCCCACACGGGCTACACGGCGGGAGAGCTTCTATCCAGACCTTTCCTGAACTTCATCCATCCCGAAGATCGGGAAAGTGCCCTGCAGCACTACCGGGAATTGCTGGAAAAAAAGAGCCCACTATATTCCTGCCCCTTCAAGATATTGGCCAAGGACGGAAGCGTCAAATGGGTGGAGACCAACTCAGTGGTAATCGAGTGGGAGGGGAAGCCCGCTACCCTGCATTTCTTGACCGATATTACTCCGCGCAAAATCCTGGAAGAAGAGCTGCAGAGGTTAATGGCCGAAAAATCCCTGATTCTTGACAGCCTTACCGAGCTGGTGGTGTTTTTAGACCGGGACATGCACGTCATCTGGGCTAACCGGGCTGCCGGCCAATCCGTGGGCAAGAACCCCGAGGAACTATTCGGAGCCAAATGCCACGAAATATGGCAGGGGAAGAGCGCTCCCTGCCCCGGCTGCCCGGTGGTCCGGGCTATGGAGACCGGCCAAGTATGCACAGGGGAGGTGGCCTCCCCGGACGGTCGCTTCTGGAGTATTACAGCCACGCCGGTGAAGGATAAAGAGGGAAGGGTCATAGGGGCGGTGGAGGCAACCCTGGATATCACCGAGCGCAAGCGCTACGAGGAACAGTTAAAGTTCTTAAGCCTGCACGATTCTTTAACCGGCCTCTACAACCGGGCCTTTTTCCAGGAAGAGCTAAGGCGCTTGTCTGGCAGCCGGGAATATCCCATAACCATCCTGGTGGCGGACCTGGACGGCCTAAAACTGGTCAACGATACTCTGGGTCATGCCAAAGGCGACGAGATGTTACAGGCCTGCGCCGATGTTTTGAGGAACTCCCTGCGCCGCTCCGACATCGTAGCCCGCATAGGGGGCGATGAATTCGCCGCCATCTTACCCAAAACAGGCGAAAAAACTGGAGAGGACCTTGCCCGGCGCATCCGCTCGGCCGTGGAAGCCTACAATAAAGAACATCCCGAGTTGCCCCTGCACCTCTCCCTAGGGGTGGCCACCTGCCAGAGCGCAGCGGAATCCCTGGAAGAAACCTTCAAGAAGGCCGACGACCTCATGTACCGCAACAAGCTCCTAAACCGGGCCAACGCCCGAAACCAGATGGTGAGCGCCCTGCTGGCCGCCCTGAAAGAAAAAGATTCCCTCACCAGCGGGCATGCGGAGAGGCTGCAGGAAATGTGCCTGAAAATGGGAGAAAAGCTAGGGCTTTCTCCCCGGCAGATGGCCGACCTGGCCCTGCTGGCCCAGGTCCACGACCTGGGCAAAGTTGCCGTGCCAGACAGTGTTTTATTCAAGCAAGGCCCCCTCACAGAGGAAGAATGGGAACTCATGCGGCAGCACCCCGAAAAGGGCTACCGCATAGCCCTCTCCTCCCCCGACCTGGCCGGGGTGGCGGATTTGATCTTAAAGCATCACGAAAGATGGGACGGTAAAGGATACCCTCTGGGGATAAAAGGAGAAGAGATACCGGTAGAATGCCGTATGTTAGCCATTGCCGATG
Source organism: Peptococcaceae bacterium (assembly GCA_003509545.1). GTDB lineage: Bacteria > Bacillota > DSM-521 > Neomoorellales > Neomoorellaceae > UBA12545. The sequence goes on along the minus strand of DOLC01000053.1, from coordinate 2,861 downwards.
CCTTCGATGCCATTACCAGCGAGCGGCCCAACAGAAAGCCCATGACCCAGGAAGAGGCCCTGGAAGAGCTTAAAAAGGGCGCGGGAAGCCAGTTCGATCCACGGCTGGTGGAGGTCTTTCTCTCCCTATTTTCAGAGGGAGAAAAGAGGTCTCCCTTCCGGTCGTAAGATACCCGAAGGAGCGGGAGGCCCGAGCCGGCGACCACCTGCGAGACTACCTCGGCCAACCTGACGTAGCTCGCCCATCCCTTAAGCTTTTAAGTCCTAAGATATGCGTCCTTTCAGTCATGGTATATCTGCCCTGTCTTAAAAATAAAAGCATATATTCAATCAATCGCTTTGTATTTCGGCTCCATCTCAACTCTTCCGGCACCAATTGGGCACCAACTGAAAGCGCTGTATATGTTTCCTCTAATAGTATTAACCGCCACGTTTCCGGTGGCCGTGGATGACGGCCACGCCGCCGGACACGTGGCGGGACCCGGCCGACGGCTGACGGCCGGAAGGCCGGTTAGCGCCCGCGGCAAAGAGGGCCTTTATTGCTTTTCGTTACCCCTTGCTTCAATGAAAAGAAGAAACCTTTCAAGTTCCCTTTTTGTGCGCTCCCAAACTTCCGCAAGGTTATCCAGTAAAGGCTTTAGGCGGGCAGGAGAAAGACGGAAGGTATATATATTGCGCACAACGTGGCGGAAGCCCCTGTATTCATCCAGGCTGATCCTGGTTTCCCTGGAGATGACAGGGGGACGTATTAGTTCAATCTCTACCGCCATCTGGCGCAAGAGTTCCTGATGCCAGTTTTGTCCCTCCGGCTTACTTTGCTCCACATTGATGGCAATTAGTTCAAAAATCCTTTCCAGCCCCGTATAAAAGCTGTGAAGATTAAAGGCTACGCTGTCAAGGTAAAAATCATCGCCTGTAAGTTGATAGCGTTCCCATCCGGTTCGGGCGCGGTCGACGGCCTGCTGGATTTCAGCGAGCTCCTCCCGGATACGGCCAGCCAGGGCAAGGTACTTCTTTTTCATAGCTCGACCCCTTCGCTTTCAATAGCCCTGCGTAAAGATTCGCGGCAGTCTTCCGGGTCAACCAGGTCAACTTTAAACTTTTCACTAAGACCCGTCACCGCCCCTACTGCGGCGTAAAACCGGTCGTCCGGGATGCCCCACGCTGCCAGATCAATATCGGACCAGCGTGTAAAGCGGGAACGAGCAACCAAGGAGCCGAAGGCTACTACTTTTTGGGCACCATATCTCTCTTTTAAGATAGCCGCGGCTCTGGCAGCAACTTGCCAGGCTTCTTTATAAAGCTCGGTTAGGGACGGGTCAGTTTGCGCAAAATCGTTGGTAAAAGTCAAAGGGTATTTCCTGGTGTAATAAGCAGCCAGTTCGTCAGGTTGGGTACCCATATTTAGCCCCCCCGTAAAAACAGCGTTGTCAATTTCGTCCCTCATTCTCTTTCCCGCAGTTCCACTAATTTAAGTATACCACAGGCTAATTATATTATGGAGTTATTTTCCACCGCTTGAACCAGTGAACTCGTAAACGGGAGCCAGGAACTTTCCATATTAATTAAGCGAGTATATGAACCATAAGGAAACCGGGATCTACAAAAAGGCCGGCCGGGAAAGGTCTTTAAAGGATTCACCGCCACTTGCCGGAGGGTTGTGGCCATCAGTCACGCCTTCAGGCACGTGGCGGGACCCGGCCAACGGCTGACGGCCGGAAGGCCGGGTGGCGCCCGCAGCCAAAAAAACTACGTCATGCCCTGCCATAATTAACGGGCTATAGGTAGATGACCTGCGCCCTCTCCCGAAGCGGCCCGCAGGGCCGCGGAGGGAGTGGGCGCCTACCTTTGCCCCGGAGCCGGCGCGGAGCGGAGCCGAGCCGAAGCTGGGGCCGGGCCGCAAGGCCCGGCCGGGCGGAGGCCGGCGGAGCCGTGCGTGGGCGGAGGGGGCAGAAGGAGAAACCGTGGTGGTAATTGTACAGTAACGCGTTCACCCTCCCGTGCACCCTACCATTTTTATTTACATTTTGGGACGGCCCCCCGTGGCAGTTTCTTTCAACATTTGTACTGCTACCAAACAGGACAGGGAATGGACGCCCGTGTCCCCGCCCTGGAGCCGGCGGGTCTATACAGTATATGCCCTCAACTTGGCCGGAGGCCACGGAGGACCCGCGGGCTCCAGGGTCCGGACGTCCCCCGGCGGCCTACAGGCGTACGATGGGGAGATTATCGGGGCTGGTGACATACTGCCGCATTATCGTCTATTAAGAAAGCCCTCTTGGCTCTGCCGGCCAAACCCTTCTTGCCGGGCTTTTTATTTGGATGGCACATTATAGTAGGTAAAATGGTTGACATAAGACTAACGTCTATTTCGAGGCCAGATCTGCATTTTCGTGATCCGACCTGGGGTCTAACACGCTTAAAGTGCCCCGCCTCCCGGCGGCGTTGGTGAAAATCATCTCCAGACGCTTGACTATCAACTTTCAGCACCTCCATTGGTGTTGAACTAAGCTCCCGTCAGGGAACTATCCCTGGGATAAACCGTTCTTGTTGACCCGGCTTGCCATTACCACCGGGTACACATGGCTTTGTCCTGTAGGGCCTTGTCTTAAAGGATGTCCAACAACATGCCCCTCTTTAATTACGGCAGGATAGCCCCCTGGGCGGAGCCCGGGGAGATCATACCCCTTACCTGCAGAAGGTGCGGGGCGCACTTTTTAACGCGCAACCTGTATTACCTGGTTCCGCCCTTGCCTTCTGCATGATGACACCGGTTTTCCTGGCGGTCCTGGCAATCCATTATCCTTATGTCAACCGGGTTACCTTGCGGACAACCTCCCTGATATGGAAGGGCCTTGTCAA
>DOLC01000050.1 GCA_003509545.1 Peptococcaceae bacterium | reverse complement strand
TGTCGAGCCAGCCGGCTATATCCTGGGCCAGGTTCCCGGCTATCCATTCCCGCTTTTCATGGGAAACATAGACTAACCCAGCGCCCCGGAAACAGCGTGAGACCTGGAAATTGCCGTCCGGCAAGACTACGGTTACGGCCACCACATCGGGGTTTAAGTCTATCCCTGCCATGGGTAGGTCTTTGTTTACAGGTGCATCGTCGCCCAGGGGAAAAGAAATAAAACAATCAAACCTTCCGTTCCTGCGGACCACCCTTACCGTATAGGCACCGGCCTTGAGAAGGTGTTGCAGGAGTAAGCCCCGGTAACGGATAGGTATTTCCAGGGGCACCGTGACCCAGTCCTCTTCTTTCCTTTCACGACCGTTCTTGTTTTCCGTCACCGACGGTACGTAGACATTGAGGCGGAAAGAGCCGGTAGCCTCATCAAAGACGATTTCCGTGTTGGCGTTGCCGTACTGGCCTTCCAACCCCTTCTGGTTGGCCTGGCCTACGGAGTAAAAGGAGTTTGACCTGAGTTCCCGCCACTCCTCTTTGGTCAGTCTCCCTTCCTGCAGGAGGAGCAGGTTTTTCTTGCCACCAAATACAGCAGGCGGCACTTCATCTCGCTCTAAGAACCCCTTCCAGTAGGCCAGTTTATTGCGGAGCTTGCCCAGCCTTGCCAGTATCCCGTGCCTGCGAAGTTTATCCCTGGTGCGTTCCAGCTTTTCCTCAGACTTCTCTATTTTTGTCTCCAGGTCGGCGACATGCATTTTGACCTGCTCTTTCTGGCTCTCAATGGTGGCTTCAGCGTCTTTGACAGCCCACTGGCACCAGCGGGCGTTGGGGAAGAATTTATCGTAGAGGTCTTTTACTATTTCTCCGGGTCTTTCTCCCCGCCTTAAGGCCTGGTAGGCGCTACGCTTGGTCGCCTGGAAACGCCGCATGAAGGAGACCAGCCTTTCCTGTGAATCCCGATCGGGGTATATTCTGCCGGGTATGGTTATCATGTCGGCAGGCTTATTCACCTTTTGCCGCATCCAGCATAGCCTCCCTCACTTTTTTGCGGAACTCTTTGCTTCGAGAACCGTAGAGCTTGGCGGAAAACACGGTGAGTATGGAGAGCATGTCCTGCACCAGCTCTTCCTGAAGGGACCTCGGCTCTTCCCCGTTAACAACTTCTATCCTTACACCGAAAGCGTTAAAGAAGCGTTCAATATAGGTGTAGCCGAACCGGGCCAGCCGGTCCTTGAACTCGATTACCACCAGATCTATTTTTCCTTCCCGGGCCATCTTGAAAAGCCTTGCGAGTCCTTTACGCTTTTCGTTCAACCCCGAACCCTGCTCTGCGATTACCGCCACTATGTCGTATCCCTTGGAGCGGCAGTACTCTTCCAGCCGCTGTCTCTGTCGCTCTAGGTTTCCCGCTCCGGCCTGTTTGGCCGATGAAACGCGCGCGTAGACGACGGCTCTCCTACCAGAAGGAACGTTTTCTCCCAATAGGCGCAGGATCTCGCTTCTGGGAAACCGCCTCTGACCGGAAGGAGTTCGTATACAGTGAATCTTCCCCTCCTTTTCCCATCGGCGCAGGGTTATCGGGTGGACGCCCAGTATCTCTGCAGCTTTGCGTAAAGGGTAATGTTCCTCAAGTTCAGGTTTCATACTTTAAGTATAGCATTGATTAAAAAATAAGGCAACTGTTGGCGGGACCCAGTAATATTAGAGTCGGGACTGGAGCACTACCGGGTTATCTGCCGCGAAATTGCGATGTTGCGCCCGGAAAGGGTAACGGTAGGTAGTTTGCGGCAGTATCCAGGACTTCACCGTTTTGCCCCGAATACTCCTAAGCAAGGGCTAGGATTAGGCTGGAGAACTCAACCGCCGCTTTATGTCCGATTCTAAATCGAAGCAACGTGAGGGTTTCATCGATTACATAATCGCTGGTATATAAAATACCTACGGTGGTAGCTGCCTTTCGCCAGAACCGGATGCAGAGCGGCCGTAACCGCGGCTTTGAAATATTTTCTGAGAAGAAGAAATTTAAACCTTGACTGCCATATCTGCCCAAAACCGCCTCTAACAGCCCGTAACCGGCCGTATTTGACTTTGACTTTCTTTGACCATACCCGTAGAATTAAAATTGAAATCAAGACCCAGAGGCCTAAGGGGGGGGGATGTAGCTATGTTCGGCTTAGTACCCTTCTATGGAAGGAGAAAAGGCTTGCGGCCTGTGTTTTCCGACCTTGAGAATTTCGTGGAAAGGGTCTTCAGCGAAGACCTTTTCTGGGTACCGGTATTCGGCCAACCCTTTAAAGCAGACATAAAAGAGACGGAGCGTGAGTACATCGTCGAAGCCGAGCTGCCGGGCCTGGAGAAAGAGGACATTACAATTACCTATGAAAACGACACTTTAAGCATATCCATCAAGCGAGATGAAGTTATCGACGAGACGAGGGAGAACTTCATCCGGAAGGAGCGCCGCACCGGCAGCATCCAGCGTAGGTTCTACTTAGAGGGCGTTGACGAGGAAAGGATTTCCGCCAAGTACAAGAACGGCCTGTTGACGGTGGTGCTGCCCAAGAAAGAGGCCGGCCTAAAGGGCGGCAGGAATATTCCCATTGAATAACCTGCTTAAAGGCAAAGACATGCCGCGGGCGGTCCGCCTGCCCATCGTGGCCCCCCGGGAGGAGCAACAGCTCTCCCGGGGTTCTGCTTTTTTGGGGCCGGAAACGGCGACCTGCTCTAATTGTAAAAGAACCCCGGTAGAGAGGCAAACATCATTTGTTACTGTATAGAATATTTCTGAATTATCCCCACTTTTTGCATAGCAGACCTGCTTGGGCTTGTAAGCGAGCGAACAAGCCTTCGCGGCCAGCCCAGGCTTTAAGCTTGGCGAAGGGCTTGAAGCTTGGCCCGAGGGCATGAGAGATCTGCGGCCGGCAATTGAGCCAGGATGGCGAATTTGCCGGGAAGCCTGCCTTAAGCCTTTAAGCCAAGCAAAAGTCCTGCCCGCGAGGGAGGCCTTTGCGAGCGAAGGCCAAGCAGGCCAGAATCAAAACTGGGGATGCTGTATAGGACATTTGCGTTGACACAAGTATTTTATGCTGATAGCCTGAGTTTCAGAGGGGAATATTATGCAATGATCTTAGCCCGTACGGGTGGGAAAACGGGGCACCACCGCTATTCCGGCAATATGTGCGGCATCCCTGCCGGAGGTAAAGACGGTGGAGTCTTGAAGTTGCGGGAGGAATGCAAACTTTTTCATGGCACGCGGAAGGGTTATTTCATGGGAAAGAATTGAAGGCGGTGCGGTGCTTTTGGGCGGGGATTGCCGGGTAAACGTCAGATTTTGGGCCCCGGGGATCGTAAACATAGCCCTCCTGCGGCCGGGCGAAAGGGAGGAGGCCACCAGCCCGGCCGTGGTGATGGGGCCGGAAGGACAGCAGGTGCAGGTGCAGGAGGAGGCCGGCGGCCTCCACTTACGGGCGGGTGGTTTGTACATAAGGGTGGATAAAGAAACCTTCGCCTTTGAGCTCTCCGACGGCCGGGGGTTCAGCCTTAAGGGCCGGGGGGAGGTCCTGGAAGGCGGGGGGAAGAGGTGGTCCTTTGCCGTCCGCCGGGAAGAGCATTTTTACGGGCTGGGGGAGAAGACCGGCTTTCTGGACAAAAGGGGTAAAAGGTACACCATGCGGAACGCCGACTGCTACGAGGCCTATAACGAAGGGGCGGACGCCATGTACTCAAGCTTCCCCTTTTATATAGGCGTGGCTCCCGGCGGGTCTTACGGCGTTTACTTGGACAACACCTTTCCCACCTTCTTCGACCTGGGCAAGACGGAGCCCTGTACCGCGGCCTTCGGCTGCGAAAAGGGCCCCCTGAACTTCTTCTTCCTTTACGGCCCTTCCCTCCGGGAGGTGGTGGAAAGGTACACGCGGCTTACGGGGAGGATGGAGCTGCCGCCCCTGTGGGCCTTGGGCTACCACCAGAGCCGTTACAGCTACTACCCCCAGGAGAGAGTGCTGGAAATTGCCCGGGAGTTCCGGCGGAGAAACATCCCCTGCGACGCCGTCTACCTGGACATCCATTACATGGACGGGTTCCGGGTGTTTACCTTCGACCGGGAAAGGTTCCCCGATCCCCGGGGCATGGCGGAAACCCTCAAAAAGATGGGCTTTAAGGTAGTGGCCATTGTCGATCCGGGGGTTAAGGTGGATAAAGATTATCCCGTTTTCCGGGAGGGACTGGAGAAGGGCTACTTTGTCACCGATGAGAACGGCCTTGTCTACACGGGAGAGGTCTGGCCGGGCCGCACCTGCTTTCCGGACTTCGCCCAGGGTAGGGTTAGGGCCTGGTGGGCGGAATTGCACGGGGAGCTCTTGGCTTCGGGCGTTGACGGCATATGGAACGACATGAACGAGCCCACGGTCCTGGACGCCCCGGGCAAAGTCATGCCGGCCGGCTTAGTTCACAACCGGGACGGCCGGAGGGTAACCCACGAGGAGTTCCGCAATGTGTACGCCCTGCATATGGCCATGGCCACCCGGGAAGGGCTGCTCAAATACCGGCCGGGGGAGAGGCCCTTTATACTCACTCGCTCGGGTTTTTCCGGCATCCAGCGGTACGCCGCCCTGTGGACGGGGGATAACCGCAGCCACTGGGAGCACCTCAGGATGTCCCTGCCCATGCTCTCGAATTTGGGCCTCTCCGGGGTGGCCTTTGCCGGCGCGGACATAGGAGGATTTGCCGAAGATACAAACGAAGAACTCCTGATAAGGTGGACCCAGGCGGGGATCCTCTACCCCTTCTGCCGCAACCACAGTGAAGTAGATACGGCTCCCCAGGAGCCGTGGGCCTTCGGGGAGCGGTGCGAGGCCATATGCCGGGAGTATATAAAGCTGAGGTATACCCTCCTGCCTTACCTTTACAACCTGTTCTACCAGGCGGCCCGGCGCGGGTGGCCGGTTTTAAGGCCGTTGGTTTGGGAGTATGAAGGAGACGAGAACGTTCACCTCCTGTTTGATGAAGTAATGTTGGGGGAGAGCTTGCTGGCGGCGCCGGTCTGCGAACCCGGGAGGACGGTGAGGGCCGTTTATTTGCCCGCGGGAACCTGGCTGGACTGGTGGTCGGGCCGGCCTCTGGAAGGGGGGCGCCACCACCTGGTGGAGGCCCCCCTGGAGAAAATGCCCCTTTTCGTAAAGGCCGGGTCCGTCCTTCCCCTGGTGGGGGAGGCGGTTAAGTATACGGGCGAGATCTTGGGCCGGGTGGAGTTCCATATCTTCCCGGAAGGTTCCCGGGGCGAATACCTTTACTATGAAGACGACGGCTGCTCTCTGGACTACAAGAAGGGCGTGTACAACCTGTATAGACTGAGCTATGTCCTGGACGGGGAAGACCTGCACTTGCACTGGGAGAAGCTCTATGGCGGTTTTCCCTGGGGCCAGAGGGATTTTAAGGTGGTCTTGCGGAGCCGGGAGGGGATAAAGACCCTCTACCTCAACGGGAGAAGGGTGGAGGGTTCGGTGGCGCTGCCGGGGGCTCCCGGGGCGGGAGGCTGAGGGGCCGCCCCGGACCGTTAGGGTACGGCCGCTGTCCCGGCGAATATTATCCTTTGGCCCCGTTCCTTTCGGGGCGGGCCGCGGGGAGAGGGGTGAGCCGTAGAAGGGTGGAGGAGAACCAGGAAAAGGGCACGCCGTCGGCCGGGCAGGAGCCCCTACCGGGCCGGCCCGTGCTCACCTGGCGGGGCAAGCGTCCCCTGGGAAAGGCGCGATGCGGCGTTATCGAGCTTAAAGAGCAGTACGGGGAGCCCGGCCGGGAGGGGTGGGTCAACCGCCTCTACTGGGGCGACAACTTGCAGGTTATGGGCTGCCTCCTGGAGGAGTTCCGGGAGCAGATAAAACTCATTTACATAGCCCCCCCTTTGCTTCAGGAGCCGAATACTCCAAGAAGGTAAAGCTTAAAGAACAGGCCTCCGGGCTGACGCCCCCGGTGGTGGAACAGAAGCAGTACAGTGACGTCTGGGCCGACGAGGGCTACCTGCAGTTTATCTACGAGAGGCTGCAGCTCATGCGAGAGCTCCTGGCGCCGGAGGGTTCCCTTTATGTCCACCTGGACTACCGGCGGAGCCATTATGTTAAGGTCCTTTTGGATGAGATCTTCGGGCCCGAAAACTTCCGGAACGAAATCGTGGTCCGGCGGGCCACCAAGAACCTCCAGAACCAGTTTGACGAGGTGGCCATGCTTAACGTGGCCACGGACAGCCTTTTATGGTATTCCAAGACGCCTGCCGCCCGCTACCGGGCGCCGGTCAAGGAAAGCACCCACCGCCAGCGCCGGGGCAGGTAGACGGGCTTTTTCAACGACCAGGACCGGCCCACCATGCGTTACGAGCTTTTCGGCCACGTTCCCACCCGCGGCCAGTGGAAGTGGAACAAAGCGCGGGCCTACCGGGCGGCGGCCAACTATGAGGAGTATCTAAGATACTGGGCTGACAAGATGACTCTGGAAGAATACTGGGAAAGGACGGGCCGCCGGCTGGAGTTCCTGCGGCCCAACCCCCGGACGGGCAGGCCGGAGTACTGGGTGGAGCCTAAGGACGAGGTTCCCTGCGACACCAATTGGCTGGACATACCCGCCTACGGCCGCTGTACGGGCTATCCCACGGAAAAGAGCGAGGGGCTCCCGGAGCACATCCTCCGTGCGGCCACCGAACCGGGGGACCTGGTGGCCGATTTCT
>DOLC01000009.1 GCA_003509545.1 Peptococcaceae bacterium | reverse complement strand
GCAGTTGACGCTGTAGTATTAGTTAAAGCCGGCCGGAAAGGGAAAGGCCGTCAAGCGGGGGGCAGTGTCCCCCTTTTTTTCTTTAGGGATGTTTTTGCCCCTGTTTCCGACTGAGGGCCGAAGAGTTTCCGGTATGTAGTTATTTCCCGAGGTAGACGTTCATGCCGCCGGTGCGGCACCACAACGAGCCGGCATGCACACAAAAACAATGCCGGCCCGGTGAGAAGCTATTTTCGGGGGAGGGCCCCTCTTTTTCTGGGTTGGGCTAGGGAAAACCCGACTTCGACGGTATAGACCGGCTATCTGAAGGGGAAGATCTCCTGGGCCACTAGGGCGACTCCTTCTCCTCTACGCTGGAGAATCCCCGTTACTTTAAGGGGTACCGTTTCCGGCCGGAAAAGGAGATGGCCATATTTTTGATAGATATCTTCAAACACGGTAACGTCCAGGAGGCCCGTTTCGTCTTCCAGGGAAAAAAATACCACGGTTTTACCGCTCCGGGTGGGCGGCCGGTGGGGCCTGACGGGCCAGCCGGCCACCTTAACCCGCCTTCCGTGGGGGACTTTTAGCGCTCCTACCGCGGTAATATACCCTTCTCCGGATAATTTTTCCCGCCAAAAGCCCATGAAGTGGTCGTCGATTTCCAGGCCCAGCACTTCATACTCCAGGAGGTGTTTTTCCTCCGGGGAAAAATCGGCCGTATCCGGAGGCGGCCCCAGGTTTAGGGTGATTTGCGGGGAAGAAATCCGGGCTACTTCCGGCAGCCAGGCCAGAAGGGCCTTCCGGTTGGGGTGCAGGGTATCGAAGGCGCCGCAGAGGATAAGATTTTCCAGGGTGTCCCTTTCCGTCCGGGTCCGGTGATAAAAATCGGGAAGGGAAGCAAAGGGGGCCGTGCGGCGGGCTTCTAATATCCTGGCCAGGGTTTCCCGGTGCATGCCCTTGACCCGGCTTAAGGGGATGCGGATACCTTTACCCCCTTCCACGACAAACCTGTCTTCGCTTAGATTTACATCCGGCGGCAGGAATCTTATCCCCCGGGTACGGGCTTCGTTGGCCAGGGTGGCGGGGGAATAATAACCCATGGGCTGGCAGTTTAACAGGGCGGCAAAGAAATAGGCGGGATAGTGGGCGGATAGGTAAGCCGTCCGGTAGGCGGTGGTGGCAAAGGCCGCCGCGTGGGCCTCGCAGAAGCCGTAGGAGGCATATCCTTCCAGGCAGGAAAAGATATGCCGCGCCGTCCTTTCGTCGATGCCCCTGGCCACGGCCCGCCCCACGAATTCCTCCCCTATTTCGCGCATTGCCTGCAGCGACCGCCTGTGGGTCATGATCCGGCGCAAACGATCCGCCTCTCCAGGGGTGAAACCCGCCACTTCGCTGGCAATGGCTATAACCTGTTCTTGAAAGAGGACTACGCCGTAAGTTTTTTCCAATACCGGTTGGAGGGAGGAGTGCAGGTAAGAAACCGGTTTAAGGCCCCGCCGGCGGGCGATGAAGGGCTCTACCATATTGCCCTTTATGGGCCCCGGCCGTATTAAGGCCAGGCTGGCTACGACATCCTCTATATCTTGGGCTTTAAGCCTGGTTTGGAGGGCTCTCTGGGCCGGGCTCTCCAACTGGAAAACACCCACCGTCCGGCCGGCGTTGAGGAGGCGGTAGGTAGGCTGATCGTCGAGGGGTATCTTTTCATAAGTAAAACCCGGCTCGGCCTTAGATATCTCCGCCGCGGCCTCTTCCAGCATGGTTAGCGCCTTCAGGGAAAGGAGGTCTATTTTCACCAGGCCGATATCTTCGACGTCATCGCGATCCCATTGACAAATTCTTACTCCCTTGGCCGCCAGTTGCAGGGGCGAGATGTCCGCCACCGGGCGACCGGCCACCACCAGGCCGCCTAGGTGGGTGCCCAGGTGGCGGGGGATTCCGGCGAGGCGGCCGCAGAAATGAAACAGCCGCCGGTATGGTTCTTCCTTCCAGGGCCCCCGGCGGAGCTCCGGGAAGCGGTCTAGGGCCGGTATAATCCCGTCGGCAGGGATATAGGGCATGGTTTTGGCGAGGGCATCGATTTCCTCCGGAGGATAGCCGAACACTTTACCGACCTCCCTCACGGCCGAACGGGCCTGGTAGGTTACGTAGGTGGCCACGGCGGCTACGTGTTCTTCACCGTATTTCCGGTAAACGTAAGCGGCCACCCGGGCCCGGTGGCGGGAGTCGAAGTCGATGTCTATATCGGGCTTTTCGGCCCGCTCCAGGCTCATAAAGCGTTCGAAGGCCAGGCGACGGCCGATGGGGTCCACTTCCGTAAGCCCCAGGCAGTAGGCCACGGCGCTGGCCCCGGCAGAACCCCGGCCTGCGCACCTTATTCCCCGGGAGCGGGCGTAATTCACAATGTCCCAGGTGATGAGGAAGTAGTCGGCAAAGCCCAGGCGGGATATGACGCCCAGCTCTTTCTGCAGCCTTTCTTCGACCTCCGGGGTAAGGCGGGGGTATCGCTGGGCGGCTCCCCGGTAGACCAGCTCCCGCAGGAAGGATTCCGCGCTCCGCCCGGAGGGGAGGGGGAAGCGGGGCAGCAGACTCCGCCCCTCGTCAAAAACGGGACGGCATATTTCGGCTATATGGAGGGTGTTCTGCAGGGCCCGGGGGCAGAAGGAGAAGAGCGCGGCCATTTCCCGGGGGGATTTCAAGTAATTCTCGTCATTTAGCGCCCTCTGGGGGTGGGCATCTTCCAGGGTTATCCCCAGGCGTATACAGGTAAGGATATCATGGACGGGGAAATCGTCCCGCCGGACGTAGTGGACGTTATTGGTGGCCACTAGGGGTATATCCAGGGTTTCTCCCAGTTCCGCCAGGGCCCGGTTGAGGGCCCGGTTGCCGGGGAGCAGGGTATCCTGGAGCTCCAGGTAAAAAAAGTTGCGCCATAAGGACTTATACCGCAGGGCCGCTTCTCGGGCGGCGGCGTATTGCTTTGCCAGGATGAGGGAGGGCACTTCGCCTCTGCGGCATCCGGACAGGGCTATCAGGCCTTCCCGGTGTTCCTCGAGGTCGGACCATGAACACCGGGGATTACCCCGGGGATGGGAAAGATGGGCGCGGGTGAGGAGGCGGCACAGGTTGGCATACCCTTCCGGGCCGGTGGCCAGCAGGGTCAGGTGGTGGCCGTTCTCCAGGACCACTTCTGCCCCCTGGATGGGCTTGATTCCCGCCTGGGTGGCGGCGCGGTAAAAGCGCGGGGCACCGGAAATATTGGAGTGGTCGGTCAGGGCCAGGGCGGCCATCCCCATCTCGGCGGCCCGCCGCACCAGGGCTTCCGGGAAGGAGGCCCCGTCTAGAAAGGAGAAACAGGAATGGACGTGCAGGTGCACACAATCGGTCCCGTCCATGGAAATCCCTTCCTTAATCGTACCGGCGGTACAGGAACCATTCCCCGCTTTGGAGGTCGCGGTAGACCTCCCAGACCCCCTGGCCTGCCAGGAGCCGGAGGAACAATTTCGGTGTATCGCCCTTCCACCATTCCCCCGTGTCCTTCCACCTGTCCAGCACGGCCTGGACCGTATACCACTTGCCCTGCCAGTAAAAGCGCGGCGTCCTCTTTTTATTCCATTCTACCCTCAGCTTGGTCGGCTCCACGGTAAGATCGCCTCCACGGATCATAAAAGGCGAGCATGATTTCCCGGCGGCCGGGGGCGAGGGCGGAGCCGGTGACGACGGATCCGGGGTGAATCCTGGAGGCGGCGGCCAGGGCTTCCCGCAGCCGGCCTTCCCGGCCAGGATCGCGGCCGGCGAAGAAGGAGAGCTGGCTGGCAGGGGCCGGACGGAGGCCATCTACAGTGATGGTGATTTTTTCTACCGGAGAGGGGAGCCGGAGATCGTTTATAATTCCTTTCAGGTGAAAGTACAGGCTCCCGGGATTCTGGGCCCGGGAAAAACGGCGCCCAACGGAGAGGCTTTGATCCTCAAGGTCCAGGCGCAGGAGGAGGCGCTGCCATACGACCCCTTGTTTTTCCAGCCCTAAAGAAATGCGCCCGGCAAGGAGGCGGCAGGCGGAAAGAAGGCTTTCGCGGGAGAGGGCCTTTTCCAGGTAAATATCGGCGCTAAAGGGCCTCACCGTTCTCCCCCCCTGACAAATAAATTATTTTTACGGTGCGTGAAATGATGTATACTCAAATACATAGGCAACTTCTGCAGTCTATAATATGGAGCAAAAACAAGTTTACACGATCTGTGTAAATGAATCAAGGGGGGAAGATATTGAGGAGGATGAGGAGGGGTGCCGGGAATTCGCGCTTGAGCCGGTACCTGGCCGCCCGGAGGGCGGCCGCCGGTCTGTCCCTGGAGAAGCTGGCCTCCCTTATAGGCCGGGCTACCTCCACGGTGAACTCCTGGGAACAGGGGACGCGCACCCCTTCCCTGGAAGACATGGTGGTGCTCGCCCGGGTGTTCGATACCGATGTGGAAGAATTAATCCACCTGGCCGTCCCCACGGCGGCGGAAATCCAGGAGGAGCTCAAGAAGGTCCAGGAGGCGCGGGAGGCAGGGGGGCAACAGCTCAAAAGGAGAATAACCTTCCTGCGCCAGTTCCTGGCCGCGAGGAAGGAAGCCCAGCGGCGGAGGGCCCTGGAGGTTTTGCAGCCCATAACGACGTTGAAGCGGGTACCCCTGGTGGGTAAGGTATCCGCCGGTCCCCCCAAACTGGCCCTGGAAGAAACGGGGGAATATACGGAGGTGCCGGAGGGAGTTCCGGTGGATTATGCCCTGGTGGTCCGCGGGGACAGCATGGTGGGCGCCGGCATCGACGACGGAGACATAGTTTGGGTAAGGAAGCAGACCGTGGCCAAGCCCGGGGATACGGTGGTGGCCCTCCTGGGACGCGAAGAGGTCACGGTAAAGCACCTTCTGGAACAGGAAGGGCGCTGGTTCCTCCGGGCCAACAACCCCTATAGGGCATATCCGGATATACCCCTGGGGCCCGAAGACGAGATCATCGGGGTGGTAGAGCGCGTAATAAAAAAACCCGGGCCCCCGCCTTTGACATAGGCCGAGGCCAACAAGGGGCCAGGTGCGGCCTGGGGCGGCATGGAGGGTAATACCCGTTCCGTCGTAAAAATTCTTGACTCTCCTTTGGAGGTTCTTTATACTGAAACGTAAACATATTCGCGCCTCCCAAAGCGGCCGGGAGAAAGGGCTTAGAGGGTAGGAGGGGAGAACGAAGTGGGACTAATTATATACCTCGATGGTCGCTTTGTAGATGAAGAAGAGGCTAAAGTGTCCGTTTTCGATCACGGCCTGCTTTACGGCGACGGGGTCTTTGAGGGCATCCGGGCGTACAACGGCCGGGTTTTTAAATTAAAGGAGCATATCGCCCGGCTTTTTGAATCCGCCCGGCATATAGCCTTAGACCCCGGTCTTACCCGGGAAGAGATGACGGAGGTTGTACTGGAGACCTGCCGGCGGAACAACCTACGGGATGCCTACATTCGCCTGGTAGTCACCCGGGGCCGGGGAGATCTGGGGTTGGATCCCCGCAAATGTCCCAAGCCCCTGGTCTTCTGTATCGCCGCCGGTATCCAGCTTTATCCGGCGGAATTGTACGAGCGGGGTCTGGAGCTGGTTACGGTGGCTACCCGGCGGAATATTCCCGATGCCCTGGATCCCCGCATCAAGTCCCTCAATTATCTCAACAACATCCTGGCCAAGATAGAAGCCACCAGGGCCGGGGCGCCGGAGGGGCTGCTCCTCAACAGAGAAGGCTACGTGGCGGAGGCCACGGGAGACAATATTTTCATAGTTAAGGACGGCCACTTGTACACCCCTCCTGCCTACATCGGGCTCCTGGAGGGCATTACCAGGAACACGGTGATGGAATTGGCGCGGAAGCTGGGCATTCCGGCCGAAGAGAAGGTTTTCACCCGGCATGAGGTTTATACGGCGGACGAGTGCTTCCTGACCGGCACGGCGGCAGAGGTCATCCCCGTAGTCCGCCTGGATGACCGGCCCATAGGGGACGGACGTCCGGGCCCCATTACCCGCAGGCTCATCAGCAGCTTCCGGGAGCTTACCATGACCGAAGGCGCGGAGATCTTTACGGAAAAGGGGCGTTAAGGATGCGCAGCGATGTGATGAAGTCCGGCCTGGCCCGGGCTCCCCACCGGTCTTTATTCAAGGCTACGGGCCTGACGGATGAGGAACTGGCGCGGCCCATCATCGGTATTGTTAATTCCTTTAATGAACTGGCCCCCGGCCATGTTCACCTCCGGTCCCTGGCCGAGGCCGTTAAGGCCGGGGTGAGGATGGCGGGAGGCACACCCCTGGAGTTTTCCACCATAGGGGTATGCGACGGTATCGCCATGAACCATACCGGCATGAAATACTCCCTCGCCAGCCGGGAGCTAATTGCCGACAGTGTGGAAGTCATGGCCATGGCCCATCCCTTTGATGCCCTGGTGTTTATTACCAATTGCGACAAGATCGTTCCCGGCATGCTCATGGCCGCCGCCCGCCTCAATTTACCTTCTATTTTTATAAGCGGCGGGCCTATGCTGGCCGGCCGCTACCAAGGCCGGGATGTATCTCTAAGCAATATCTTCGAGGCAGTGGGGGCGGTGGGGGCCGGCAAGATGACCGAAGAAGAGCTGGCAGAACTTGAGGATTGCGTGTGCCCCGGCTGCGGCTCTTGCGCGGGGATGTTTACGGCCAATACCATGAACTGTTTGACGGAGGCCCTGGGTATGGGCCTGCCGGGCCACGGTACCGCTCCGGCCGTAAGCGCGGCGCGCCTCAGGCTGGCCAAACAGGCCGGTATGTATATTATGGACCTGTTGGCTCGAAACATCCGGCCCCGGGATATCATGACCGAGGCAGCCTTCCGCAATGCGGTGGCGGTGGATATGGCCTTGGGGGGCTCCACGAACACCTGCCTCCACCTGCCGGCCATTGCCCGGGAGGCGGGGGTGGATTTGCCTCTTAAGGTCTTCGACGAGTTGAGCCGGCAGGTTCCGCAACTGTGCAAGCTGAGCCCGGTGGGCTCCCACCACATCCAGGATCTCCATGAGGCCGGGGGGATTCCGGCGGTGATGGCCGAGCTCGGCCGGGCGGGGATGCTGGATGTAAGCTGCCTAACGGTGACCGGGCATACGGTGGCCGATAATTGTGCCGGGAAGGGTATTCTAAACAAAGAGGTCATCCGGCCAGTTGAGGATCCGTATAGTCCCGACGGGGGCCTGGCCATTCTGTACGGCAACCTGGCTCCCGAAGGAGCGGTGGTTAAAAAGGGTGCGGTGCTGCCGGAAATGCTGGTGCACAAGGGCCCGGCCCGGGTCTTCGAGAGCGAAGAAGAGGCCTTTGCGGCCATCATCGGGGGCAAGATTCGCCCGGGGGATGTAGTGGTCATCCGTTACGAAGGCCCCAAGGGCGGCCCGGGCATGCAGGAGATGTTGAGTCCCACTTCGGCCCTGGCCGGCATGGGGATGGACGCCTCGGTGGCCTTGATTACCGACGGGCGCTTTTCCGGGGCCAGCCGGGGAGCCTCCATCGGCCATGTATCCCCGGAGGCCGCAGCCGGGGGGCCTCTGGCCCTGGTCAAGGAAGGCGATATAATCGCCATCGACATCCCGGCGCGCAAGCTGGAGCTGCTGGTGGAAGAAAGGGAACTGCTCCGGCGCCGGGAAGAATGGCAGCCGCCGGCCCCCAAGATTACCACGGGTTATCTTGCACGCTATGCCCGGCACGTTACTTCCGGTGCCCGGGGAGCCGTGCTGGAATAAAGAACGGAGGTGTATGGCCATTGGGGATTGCGGTGCGAAAAGCAAACTGACTGGTTCCCAGATAATTATCAAGGCCTTGCAGGAAGAAGGTGTGGATACTGTATTCGGGTATCCCGGAGGAGCGGTACTGCCCCTATATGACGAGCTTTACGGGGCTAAAATCCGCCACATCTTAACCCGCCATGAACAAGGTGCCGTCCACGCGGCAGACGGGTATGCCCGGGTCAGCGGCAGGCCCGGGGTCTGCATTGCCACTTCCGGACCCGGTGCCACCAACCTCATCACCGGGATTACCAATGCCTTCATGGATTCCGTTCCCCTTGTGGTCCTTACCGGCCAGGTGGGCGTGGGGATGATCGGGCGCGATTCCTTCCAGGAGGCCGACATCACCGGTATAACCATGCCCATTACCAAACATAATTTCCTGGTCCGGGACGTCAACGAACTGGCCGGAATTATGCATGAAGCCTTTTATATAGCTACCACCGGCCGGCCGGGACCGGTGGTGGTAGATATACCCAAGGATATTACCACCCAGACGGCCGTGGTGGAGAGATATCCCCCTCCCCTGAATCTCCGGGGTTACAGGGTGTGCCGGGAACCGCACCCCTTGCAAATCCTTCAGGCGGCCCGGTCTATTGCCCGGGCGGAGCGGCCCCTGCTCTTCGCCGGGGGTGGAGTGATTACTTCCGGCGCCCATGAGGAATTGAAGGCTCTGGCCGAAAAGCAGGATATCCCGGTTATCATCACCATGATGGGCAAGGGCGCCTTCCCCGAAGATCATCCCCTTTTCGTGGGCATGGTGGGCATGCACGGAACCGTGGCTGCCAACTATGCCGTGGGAGAATGCGATCTGTTGATCGGCATCGGCGTCCGCTTCGACGATCGGGTGACCGGGAAACTGGATAAGTTCGCTTCCAAGGCCAGGATAATTCATATAGACATCGATGCCGCGGAGATCGGCAAGAACGTACCCGCCCATATTCCCATTGTGGGCGATGCCCGCCTGGCCCTGAGGGCCCTGTTGGATAATTTGCCCCGTCCTGCTGTTCACCCTGACTGGAGGGCCCGGATCAGGGCGTGGCAGGAGGAACACCCCTTACATTACGACCGAAACTGCGGCCTCAAACCCCAGTGGGTTATAGAGGAGCTTCACCGCCTCACCGGGGGGGAAGCCATCGTTAGCACGGATGTGGGGCAGCATCAGATGTGGGCCGTGCAGTACTACCCCGTGAAGCGGCCGCGGAGCTTTATTTCTTCCGGCGGCCTCGGGGCCATGGGATTCGGGGTGCCGGCGGCCATGGGAGCCCAGCTGGCCCGGCCGGAGGCCACGGTGGTAGCCATTACCGGTGATGGCAGCTTCCAGATGAACTCCCAGGAGTTGGCTACCATAAGCTTTTACCGGCTGCCGGTAAAGATTATATTGCTGGACAACGGATATTTGGGTATGGTGCGCCAGTGGCAGGAATTTTTCTTCGACCGGCGTTATTCTTATTCCGATCTGGCGGCGGGCAACCCCGATTTCGTCAAGCTGGCCGAGGCCTATGGGGTCCCGGCCGTGCGGGTAACCGAGGTTTCCCAGCTCACCGAAGCCCTGGAAACGGCCTTGGAGCACAAAGGACCCTTCCTGGTAGATGTAAAGGTAGACCGGGAGGAGAACGTCCTTCCCATGGTGCCGCCGGGTGCCCATCTCCGTGAAATGATTGTAGGGGGGTAGAATCAGCCATGAAACACACCTTAGCCGTTCTGGTGGAAAATAAGCCGGGGGTGTTGACCAGGGTGGCGGGCCTTTTTGCCCGCCGCGGGTATAATATCGAGAGCCTGGCCGTCGGCCCCACGGAGAATCCCTCTGTCTCGCGCATGACCATTGTGGTGGAAGGCGACGACCATACCATAGAGCAGGTGTGCAAACAGCTCCATAAGCTCATCGATGTTATCAAGTTGAGCGACATCACCCAGGATCCCCATGTGGGCCGGGAGCTCGTCTTGATCAAGGTAAACGCGGAGCCCCACGTGCGGGGAGAAATCATGCAGATTGTGGAGGTCTTCCGGGCCAGGATCGTGGATATCGCCCGGGATTCCCTAATCGTTGAGGCCACCGGCGACGAGGACAAAATCAACGCCATTGAGGCCGCCCTGCGTCCCTTCGGTATCCGGGAATTGGCCCGGACGGGCAAGATCGCCCTGGTGAGGGGATCCCGGGGCAAGGTCCTGGAGGCCGATCTGAGCGAGCAGGAAAACGTCAGCCAGACGGGTTAAAGAGGGGGGAGAAGGCTTGAAGAGAACGGGTGCCCAGGCGGTTATTGAAGCTTTGTTACAGGAAGGAGCAGACCTTGTCTTCGGCTACCCCGGAGGCGCGGTGCTCCCCTTGTACCATGCCCTGGCCGATAGCCCTATTAAACACGTCTTGGTGCGCCATGAGCAAAATGCCGTCCATGCGGCCAGCGGCTATGCCCGGACCAGCGGCAGGGTGGGGGTATGTTTCGCCACCTCGGGGCCCGGGGCTACCAATTTGGTGACGGGCATTGCCACGGCGTATATGGATTCGGTGCCCGTGGTTATTTTTACCGGCCAGGTACCCACCTCTATGGTGGGGACTGACGCCTTCCAGGAAGTGGACGTTACGGGGATTACCATGCCCATCACCAAGCACAACTACCTGGTAAAGGATGTAGCGGAGCTCCCCCGCATAGTTAAAGAGGCCTTTCATATCGCCCGTACGGGCCGGCCGGGGCCCGTGCTCATCGATCTCCCCCGGGATGTGGCCCAGGCGCCGTGTGAAGCCCCCATCCCGGAGCAGGTGGAGATCCGGGGCTACAAGCCCACTTACAAAGGGCATGCCGGCCAGATAAGGGCCCTGGCCAAGATGCTATCGGAAGCCGAGCGGCCGTTAATCTTCGTGGGAGGAGGAGTGGTGGCTTCGGGAGCCGAAGAACTTCTGGTCCGGCTGGCGGAAACCCTGCAGGCGCCGGTGGCCACCACCCTTGCCGGCCTAGGCGCCTTCCCGGAGGACCATCCCCTGTCTTTGGGCATGGTGGGCCTGCACGGCAAGCCCTACGCTAACCACGCCTTTATGGAGTGCGACGTCCTTTTCGGCCTCGGGGTGCGTTTTGACGATCGGGTGACCGGTGCCCTGGACAAATTCGCTCCCCAGGCCAAGATAGCCCATGTGGATATCGACCCCGCAGAGATCGGCAAGAACGTCCGGGTGGACTTACCCCTGGTGGGGGATGCCCGAACCGTCCTGGAGGACCTCCTGCCCCTGGTGCAGCCGGGCAAGCGGGAGGCCTGGTTGAAGCGCCTTCAGGAGCTGCGGGAGGCATACCCCTTAACCTACGGTCGCGGGGGAGATGTGCGTCCCCAGTGGGTTATACAACGCCTGGGGGAGATGACCCGGGGTCGGGCCATCATCACTACCGATGTGGGTCAGCACCAGATGTGGGCCGCCCTCTTTTACGGCTTTACTAAGCCGCGTACCTTCATTTCTTCCTGCGGCCTGGGGACCATGGGCTACGGTTTCCCGGCGGCCATAGGGGCCCAACTGGCCCGGCCGGATGCCATGGTGTGGGCCATCACCGGCGACGGAAGTTTCCAGATGAGCATGCCGGAGCTGGGGACTGCGGTAGAGCAGAACCTACCTATTAAAATCCTGCTCTTCAACAACCAAAGCCTGGCCATGGTGCGCCAACTGCAGCATTTCTATTATGAGGGCAAGTACACCGCCGTGCGCTTCAGCGGGAACCCCGACTTTGTGGGCCTGGCCCGTTGCTACGGCGCAGAAGGTCTGAGAATAACCAAACAGGAAGAAGTTATTCCGGTCCTGGAGGAAGCCATGCAGAACGGGCGCCTTACCCTCATAGAATGTCTTATAAGCGAAGAGGAAATGGTGTATCCCATGGTGCCGGCAGGAGCTGGATTAAACGAGATGATCTTGCCGGAGGATTAGGGAGCAAGAGGAGAGACGGAAATGGAAACAGCAGCTCGACGCATTTATATCTTCGATACTACCCTCCGGGATGGGGAGCAGTCCCCCGGCGTGAGCCTCAATGTGCAGGAGAAACTGGAGATCGCCCGGCAACTGGCCCGGTTAAAGGTGGATGTTATCGAAGCCGGTTTCCCTATCTCCTCCCGGGGGGACTTCGAGGCGGTGAAGGCCGTCGCCCAGGAGATAGAAGGGCCGGCCATTGCCGCCCTGGCCCGGGTGAACGAGGGGGACATCGACCGGGCCTGGGAGGCGGTGAAGCACGCCGCACGGCCCCGCCTTCACGTCTTTATTGCTACTTCCGATATCCATATGAAGCACAAGCTCCGCATGACCCGTGACGAGGTCCTGGAGGCCATCAGGCGGGGGGTGGCCTACGCCAAGGAGCACTGCCCGGACGTAGAATTTTCTCCGGAGGACGCCTCGCGGAGCGACCTGGAGTTTTTGTGCCTGGCCCTGGAGACGGCCATTGATGCCGGGGCCACGGTCATCAATATCCCTGATACCGTGGGTTATGCAACGCCCCCGGAGTTCGGCCGGTTGATAGCCGAGATACGCCGGAGGGTGCGCAATATCGAACGGGCCGTCCTTAGCGTGCATTGCCATAACGATCTGGGGATGGCGGTAGCCAATTCTTTGGCGGCGGTAGAGAACGGCGCCGACCAGGTGGAATGCACCGTTAACGGTATCGGTGAGCGGGCGGGTAATACGGCCCTGGAGGAACTGGTCATGGCCCTCTTTACCCGCCGCGATTACTACGGGTGCCGTACCGGGGTGGTGACGGAAGAGATCTATCGCACCAGCCGCCTGGTCAGCAGCCTGACGGGCATGCCCGTGCAGTACAATAAAGCCGTGGTGGGCAAGAACGCCTTTGCCCACGAGTCGGGGATCCACCAGGACGGCGTGTTGAAGGAGCGGACCACCTACGAGATCATGAACCCGGCCATGATCGGCCTGGTCCAGAGCAACATCGTCCTGGGTAAACATTCCGGGCGCCATGCCCTGCGCAGCCGCCTGGAGGAGCTCGGTTATACGCTGACGGAAGCCGAGCTAGATAAGGCCTTCCAGCGCTTCAAAGAGCTGGCCGACCGCAAGAAGGAGATTTCCGACCGGGACCTGGAGGCCATTGTAGAACACGAGGTACGCCGGATACCCGAGAAGTATCTCCTGGACTACCTCCACATTTCCTCCGGTACGCGGGTGGTGCCCACGGCCACCGTCGGTCTTAAGGTAGACGGAGAGGTCCTGGAGGAAGCGGCCTGCGGGGAAGGCCCCGTGGACGCGGCCTTCAAGGCCATTGATAAAATTACCTGCATTCCCCTCTGCTTGAAATCCTATTCCTTAAATGCCGTCACCGGCGGCAAGGATGCGGTGGGCGAAGTGACGGTGAAGGTGGAATACCAGGGGAGGATCTTCATCGGACGGGGCATCAGCACTGACGTCCTGGAGGCCAGCGCCCGGGCTTATATAAATGCCATCAACAAGTTGGTGTACGAAGTAGGGGAAGAAAACCTGCAGCACCTTTCCGAGGTTACCAACGGAGGGAGGTAAACGGCCGTGGGCATGACGGTGACGGAAAAGATCCTGGCCGCCCATGCGGGGATGGAGGCCGTAGAGCCCGGGCAGCTCATTAACGCCCGCATCGACCTGGCCTTAGGGAACGATATTACCGCTCCCCTGGCCATCAAGGAGTTCCGGCAGCTGGGGGTTAAAAAGGTTTTCGACCCGGCCAGGGTAGTCTTGGTACCCGATCATTTTACTCCCAATAAAGACATTAAGTCGGCGGAGCAGGCCAAAATCCTGCGGGAGTTCGCCCGGGAACAGGGTCTGGAATACTACTACGAAGTAGGTCGCATGGGGATCGAGCACTGCCTCCTGCCGGAGGAAGGCCTGGTGATGCCCGGGGAGCTGGTCATCGGGGCCGACTCCCACACCTGCACCTACGGAGCCCTTGGGGCCTTCGCCACCGGAGTGGGCTCCACTGATTTAGCCGCCGCCATGGCTACCGGTGAGTGCTGGTTTAAGGTGCCGGAAACCATTCTGCTACGGTACTACGGGAAGCTGCGGCCCTGGGTGGGGGGCAAGGACCTTATCCTCTATACTATCGGGGATATAGGGGTAGACGGTGCCCGCTATATGGCCATGGAATTTACCGGGGAGGCCATCGCAGCGCTGTCCCTGGACGGCCGCTTTACCATGGCCAACATGGCCATTGAGGCTGGGGCTAAGAACGGCATTTTCCCCGTAGACGAAAAAACAGAGGAATATCTCCGGGGACGGGCCCGGCGTCCCTATCGCGTATACCGGAGCGACCCCGATGCCCGCTATGCCGAGGTAAGGGAGTATGACGTTAGCCGCATCGAACCCCAGGTGGCCTTTCCCCACCTACCGGAGAACACCCGTCCCATCAGCGAGGTGGGAGAGATCCCCATAGACCAGGTGGTAATAGGTTCGTGCACCAACGGCCGTATGGAGGACCTGCGGGTGGCGGCCAGCATTCTTAACGGGCGCCGGGTACACCCCGAGGTGCGGCTGATTATCATTCCCGGAACCCAAAAGATTTACGCCCAAGCCCTGGAGGAAGGACTCATCCGCATATTCATCGAGGCGGGCGCGGCCGTTTCTACGCCCACCTGTGGACCCTGCCTGGGCGGCCACATGGGTATCCTGGCCAAGGGCGAGAGGGCGGTGGCCACCACCAACCGCAATTTTGTCGGCCGCATGGGCCACCCGGAGAGTGAAGTGTATCTGGCCGGACCGGCGGTGGCGGCGGCCAGCGCCGTTAAAGGCCGTATAGCGGCGCCCGAGGAGGTGCGGTAGATATGCAGCCCATACGAGGAACATGCCATAAGTTCGGCCATGATATAGATACCGATGCCATCATACCGGCCCGCTATCTCAATACCAGCGACCCCTTGGAGCTGGCGCGACACTGCATGGAAGACGCCGACCCCGAGTTTCCCGGCCGGGTTAAGGCCGGCGATATCATCGTGGCCGGTAAGAATTTTGGCTGCGGCAGTTCGAGGGAGCATGCGCCCCTCGCCATTAAGGCGGCGGGAGTGGCCGCCGTTATCGCCGCCTCCTTTGCCCGTATCTTCTACCGCAACGCCATTAACATTGGCCTCCCCATCTTCGAAGCGCCGGAGGCGGCTGCGGGGATAGAAGGCGGGGATGAGGTCCTTATTGAGCCGGACAAGGGCTTGATTACTAACCTAACTAAGAACGAGACCTACCGCATGGTACCCCTTCCGCCCTTCATGCAAGAACTCATGGATGCCGGGGGCCTAATGGCCTACGTGGCCAGGAAGGTGAAGGACCGTGTTTAAGATTGCGGTGCTGCCCGGCGACGGGATAGGGCCGGAGATCGTGCCCGAAGCGGTAAAGGTACTGAAGGCCGTAGGTAAGAAGTTCGGCATAGCTTTTGAATTCCGGGAAGGGCTGGTGGGCGGCGCCGCCATCGACGCCACGGGAACCGCCCTGCCGGAGGAAACCCTACGGTTGTGCCGGGAAAGCGACGCCGTCCTTCTGGGGGCGGTGGGAGGCCCCCGCTGGGATAACCTGCCCCCGGCCGAGCGGCCGGAAACGGCGGCCCTTTTGGCCTTGCGGAAAGGCCTGGGGCTGTACGCCAACTTAAGGCCCGCCTATCTGTTCCCGGCCCTGGTCGAGGCCTCGCCCCTGAAGAGGGAAATCGTGGAGGGCACCGATCTGCTGGTTTTGAGGGAACTAACCGGAGGCCTTTATTTCGGCGAGAAAAAGAGGGAGCGCACCCACACCGGAGAGGTGGCTTGGGACACCCTTATATATTATACAGAAGAGATCGAGCGCATCCTCCGGCTGGGGTTCGAGCTGGCCAGGCAGAGGCGCAAGAAATTGACCTCAGTGGACAAGGCCAACGTCCTCATTACCTCTCGCCTTTGGCGGGAGACGGCGGAGCGCCTGGCTCCGGAATACCCGGACGTAGAATTGACCCATATGTACGTGGACAACTGCGCCATGCAGTTGGTACGTTGGCCCCGGCAGTTCGACGTCCTGGTTATGGAAAACACTTTCGGCGACATCTTAAGTGACCTGGCCTCCGTTTTAACCGGCTCCATCGGGATGCTGGCCTCGGCGAGCATCGGGGGAAAGGTGGCTCTCTACGAGCCGGCCCACGGCTCCGCCCCGGATATTGCAGGCCAGAAGAAAGCCAATCCCCTGGCCACCATCCTTTCGGCCGCCCTCATGTTGCGGGTATCCTTTAAGCTGGAGGAAGCGGCCCAGGATGTCGAAGCTGCGGTGAGCCGGGTGCTGGACAAGGGCTTCCGGACCCCCGATATTATGAGCGAGGGTAAAACCCTGGTCAACACAGAAGAAATGGGAACCCTAGTACGGCAGGAAGTGGAAGAGGGATGAAGCATGGAGCAGAAGGTTTATCTTTACGATACCACGCTGCGGGACGGTAGCCAGGGAGAAGGCGTTAGCTTCTCGGTAGAAGATAAACTGAAGATCGCCGGCCGGCTGGACCTCTTCGGCATCGACTATATAGAAGGGGGTTGGCCGGCGGCCAACCCCAAGGATATGGAGTTTTTCCTGCGGGCCAGGAACAGGAACTGGCACCACGCCAAACTGGCGGCCTTCGGCCGCACCCGCAAACCCGGCGGCAAGGTAGAGGAGGATGAGAACCTCCTGGCCATTCTGCAGTCTGGTGTGCGGGTGGCTACCATTTTCGGAAAAACCTGGGATCTCCACGTCACCCAGGCCCTGGGCACCAGCCTGGCGGAGAACCTGGCTATGATCCGGGAAACGGTAGCCTTCCTGGTGGCTAAGGGCCTGGAAGTGGTCTACGACGCCGAACACTTTTTTGACGGCTACAAGGCCAACCGTTCTTACGCCCTGGAATGCCTCAAGGCCGCGGCCGAAGCCGGAGCTTCCTGGATCGTACTCTGCGATACCAACGGCGGGTGCCTGCCGGGGGAGATCGAGGAGGCGGTGAAGGAGGTAAGCAGGTATATCAATGCCCCCCTGGGTATCCATACCCATAACGACGGGGAACTGGCCGTGGCCAACACCCTGGCCGGCGTGGCGGCCGGTTGCCGCCAGGTACAGGGCACTATCAACGGCCTGGGCGAACGCTGCGGTAACGCCAATTTGTGTTCGGTTATCCCCAACCTGGAGCTGAAACTCGGTTACCGGTGCCTGCCCCCGGGAAGGCTGCGGGAGCTGACCGAGGTATCGCGCTACGTAAGCGAGGTCGCCAACATGGTGCTACCCAACAACCAGCCCTTTGTGGGCCACAGTGCCTTCGCCCATAAGGGAGGAATCCACGTAAGCGCAGTCATGAAGGAGGCCTCAACCTACGAACATATACCCCCTGAGAAGGTGGGCAACCGGCGGCGCGTCCTGGTGTCGGAGCTGGCAGGGGTCAGCAACCTCCGCTACTTCGCCTCGGAACTAGGAGTGCATCTAAACGGGCGCCAGACCAGCGGTGTGGTGGAATGCATTAAGGAATTGGAAAGACAGGGTTACCAGTTCGAGGGCGCCGAGGCGTCTCTGGAACTCCTGGTGCGGAAAGCCGGGGGAGAGTACCGGGAACCCTTCCAGGTGGAATATTTCCGCATATTCGTGGAAAAGGAGGCCGACCAGGACGCCGTTGCCGAAGCCATCATAAAACTGCGGGTGGGAGACCGGACCATCCACACGGCTTCGGAGGGTAACGGCCCGGTCAACGCCCTGGATAATGCCCTGCGCAAGGCCCTGGAAGAATGCTTCCCCGCCATCCGGCGCATGCGCCTTACGGACTATAAGGTGCGGGTTCTCGATGAAAAGGAGGCAACCAGCGCCAAAGTGCGGGTGCTCATCGAGTCCCGCGACGGGGAGAGCGTTTGGAATACGGTGGGTGTCTCTACCAATATTATCGAGGCCAGCTGGGAAGCATTACTGGACAGCATGGAGTACGCCCTCTTAAAGCAGCAGGAGGAAGAGGCTCAAGGCGCGTTGGATGCGGCCGGGAGAACTTCTTAAGACTTAAGGGCTTCGCCCGAGGGTTTTATAACCTCCTGGCCTGGCCCGTCCTATCAAGAGGCGGGTCTACCCCCGAAAAAAATTTTCTCCGGGGCCGCCTTGTTTTTGCTCGCCCAGCGGTCCTCAGATCGGAAGAGCGCCGTGTTGGGGAAAAGGGTAGAGCTCGGTGGTCGC
>DOLC01000101.1 GCA_003509545.1 Peptococcaceae bacterium | reverse complement strand
CGCGGATCAGCCTACGGCTCAGCCTCGGGCTCGGGCGGGGTTCCCAGCCTATTCAGCATCCTTGCTTCAGAGGCCGGCCTCGGACTTCCTGTCCTCGGCCCCGCCCTCGCCCCTCGGCTTCGCCAAGGCTGCTCAACCGCTCGGACCCAACGCTTGCTCCAAACAAATGCCAGCCCGTTGTTTTCACCCTTCTGCTGGTGCCGCGTTAGCGGCATGGGTGTCTTTTGGGAAACCGGGTTCGCCGCGCAGGCCAGGCAAGGCCGGGAACCATGTTGCCCGGTGAACGGGCGCCCGAATTGTCCTTATTCGTCTCCCTTATGAGCTTCTCCGTCAGAAGCCGGATTCCTGCCGCGTCCGGGCCGCACATAATATTATCCCTGGCATATAATCCTTAATAAACCCTTGCCGCTTCAAGGAGAGTGTATACCGATGTCCCACAAGCCAAGTACCTCCCCGGGTTACGGCCCGCCGAAACTGCAAATCCCCTGTCTTCCCATATTGGGTCCTTATGACTGGGGAAAACTATTGAAGGATATTTACGACTCCATCGTTGCCGAAGCAACCGCCGCCGATCTGTACTACCGCCTGTTAAGGGAGGCTCCCGACCAACTGCACCGGGAGTTCATCGAGCACGCTTATCACGACGAACTAAAACACCTGGAAGCTTTCTCTAGGTTGTACACTTTCTTCACCGGCCAAAAACCCCACTACACTTTTAGTCCCGTTCAATACCGCAGCTACGGACAGGGCCTTCTGTTATCCCTGGAGAGCGAGCTGGAGGCAGCAGAATTTTATCACGAGGTGATTCTTTCCAGCACCGACCCCCTGGTACGGGATACCTTCTTCCTGGCCATGGGCGATGAGTTGGAACACGCCACCAGATTCGGTGTTCTATACGCTATGACAAAGGGGTCTCCGTTGTTCTATAATCTTAGTGAACCCCAGAGCCAAGGAGAGACAAAATGAAATCGGAACCGCCTCCCGTTCTGGTCAGCGCTTGCCTGGCCGGTTGGCCGTGCAGGTTTGACGGAACAACAAAGATGATACCGGAAATCAGAGACCTAGTGCTTCGGGGGAAGGCCCTCCCGGTGTGCCCGGAAAAGCTGGGGGGGCTCCCCATGCCCCGCCCCCCGGCGGAAATCCAAGGGGGAGACGGCCGGGACGTCCTGGAAGGCCGGGCGCGGGTGGTAAACAGGGAAGGCATGGATGTAACACCCGCCTTTACGGCAGGGGCCCGCGCAACCCTGGAGTTAGCCCGGCGGCATGGAATCCGAATAGCCATCCTCAAGGAAAGAAGCCCTTCCTGCGGAAGCACCGCCATCTATGACGGCAGTTTTAGCGGTCAAACGCGTTCCGGCCAAGGCGTCACCGCAGCTCTTCTTCGCTCCCACGGAGTTAAGGTGTTCAATGAAGAAACCTGGAAAAGGGCGGCCCCCTACCTTTAGAGAAAGGAGGGGGCCGCCCAAGGCCGCCATGCGGTTTCCCGCACCTCGCTATTCGGTGCTATACGAAGCCGCCTTGCCCTTCTGCGCCTTGATTACCGCCTGGGCCGCGGCCAGACGCGCCACAGGCACCCGGAAGGGGGAACAGCTCACGTAGTTTAAGCCGATGAGGTGGCAGAACTCCACGGAGCTGGCCTCTCCACCGTGCTCACCGCAAATGCCCACTTCCAAGTCCGGCCGCGTCTTGCGCCCGAGCTCCACCGCCATCCGCATAAATTTACCCACTCCCTGCCTGTCCAGCACCATGAAGGGATTGTCCTTTAAAATCTTCTCCTCCAGGTATTGGGGCAGGAATTTAGCCTCGGCGTCGTCCCGGCTGAACCCGAAGGTGGTCTGGGTCAGGTCGTTGGTACCGAAGGAGAAGAACTCGGCTTCTTCGGCAATTTCATCGGCCGTAGCGCAAGCCCTGGGTAGCTCGATCATGGTACCTACCTTATAGTCGAAGTCCACCCCGGTTTCCTTCTTAATCTCGTCGGCCACCTCGTTGACGAGCTGGCGCAACCTCCGGAGCTCGTTGACGTGGATGACCAATGGAATCTCCACTTCCGGCAATACGTTAATACCCTCCTTCTTGAGCTGGGCGACTGCCCGGAAGATGGCCCGAGCCTGCATGGCATACACCTCGGGATAGGTCACCCCCAGCCGACAGCCCCGGTGGCCTAGCATGGGGTTGAACTCTTCCCTGGCCCGGACTTCCCTCAAGAGGGCCCGCTTGGCTTCCAATTCCTCTGAATTGCCACCGGTGGCCTCCAGTCTGGTGATCTCCACCAGCAGCTCTTCTGCGCTGGGCAGGAATTCATGGAGCGGCGGGTCCAGGAGGCGGATGGTCACCGGTAGCCCTTCCATAACCTTGAGGATTTCATAAAAATCGTTTTGCTGCATGGGTAGCAGCTTGGCCAGGGCCGCCTCCCGTTCTTCCTTGGTCTTAGCCAAGATCATCCGCTGCACCACCGGCAGCCGGTCCGCGGCCATAAACATATGCTCCGTACGAGTAAGGCCGATACCCTCGGCGCCGAATTCCCGCGCCCGCCGCGCATCTTCGGGAGTATCGGCGTTGGCCCGTACCTTGAGGCGCCGGACCCCGTCGGCCCACTGTAGCAGCTTCTGGAACTCACCCGTCAATTGGGGTTCCACCAGGGGAACTTCTCCCAGCATGACGTTGCCCGTGGCCCCGTCAATGGAAATGATATCCCCCTCTTTCACCTCCAGGCTGCCCACGAAGAATCTCTTCCCGCCTACGTCGATCTTGAGCTCCCCGCAACCGACAACCGCCGGCTTGCCCATGCCCCTTGCCACAACCGCCGCATGGCTGGTCATGCCCCCGCGCGCCGTCAATACACCTTGGGCCTGAACAATGCCGTGAATATCATCGGGCGTGGTCTCGTTGCGCACCAGAATAACTTTTTCCCCGTCGAGACCCTTCCGTTCCGCTTCATCGGCATCAAAAACTACCTTCCCCGACGCCGCGCCGGGAGAAGCCGGCAGCCCCTTGGCAATGACCTCGACCTTGGCCGCGGGATCCACGCGCCGGTGGAGCAGCT
Organism: Peptococcaceae bacterium; assembly: GCA_003509545.1. Lineage (GTDB taxonomy): Bacteria > Bacillota > DSM-521 > Neomoorellales > Neomoorellaceae > UBA12545. The sequence goes on along the minus strand of DOLC01000101.1, from coordinate 2,829 downwards.
GAACCACCTGATCGGCGTCCACCCTTAAGATGGCTTCTTCCTTGCTGATGAGCCCTTCCTCCACCATGTCTACGGCTATCTTAACGGCCGCGGCGGCCGTACGTTTGCCTACGCGGGTCTGGAGGATGTAGAGCTTGCCCCTCTCAATGGTGAACTCGATGTCCTGCATATCCCGATAATGCTTCTCCAGGAGGACACAGATCTCCTCGAACTGGCGGTAGGTCTCCGGCATTTCCTTCTGGAGTTCCGCGATCGGCTTCGGTGTACGGATGCCCGCCACCACATCCTCACCCTGGGCGTTGATGAGGTATTCTCCGTAGATGCCCTTTTCTCCCGTGGAAGGATTACGGGTAAAGGCCACCCCCGTACCGCTGGTGGGGCCCATGTTGCCGAACACCATGGTCTGAATGTTGACGGCCGTACCTAGATCATCGGGTATCTTGTTTATCTTGCGATACACTTGGGCCCGGGGATTGTCCCAGGAATCGAAGACGGCCCTTACCGCCATGCGGAGCTGCTCCTGGGGATCTTGGGGGAAGTCGCGGCCCACCTCTTTCCTTACCAGGTCCTTGTATTCGGTGATGACTTCCTGCAACGCCGCCGGCGTAAGCTCATTGTCGAACTTGACTCCCAGGCGCTCCTTGTGCTTCTCAAGGACGGCTTCGAATTTATCGTGAGCTATGCCCAGGACGACATCGCCAAACATCTGAATAAACCGCCGGTAACAGTCCAGGGCGAACCGTTCGTCATTGGTGTTGGCTGCCAAGCCCTTGACCGATTCATCGTTCAGTCCCAGGTTAAGGATGGTGTCCATCATACCCGGCATGGAAACCGGAGCGCCGGAGCGGACGGAGACCAACAGGGGATCCTTGGGATCTCCCAGCTTCTTGCCGTTGAGGGCTTCCAGTTCTTGAAGCCTGGCCTTCAACTCTTCTTCCAGGCCGTCCGGGAAATTTCTGCCCAGGCGGATGTATTCGTTGCAGGCCTCACAGGTGATGGTAATTCCCGGCGGCACCGGCAGGCCGATGTTGGTCATTTCGGCCAGGTTGGCTCCCTTACCTCCCAGGAGCTGTTTCATATCCGCGCGGCCTTCGGAGAACAAATAGATGTACTTTTTACCTGCCATCTCTTTCCCCCCGATAATATATTTCCAATATTTTAGCGGCCGTATCTTCTACAGCCTTATTGGTAACATCGATCACGGGACAGCCCAACTGCTCCATAACCTCGCGAGCGTAGGCCAGTTCTTGTTGTATGCGCTCCATAGTGGCGTAATCAGCACGGGGCGGTAGCCCCATGGCCTTCAGGCGTTCCTGCCGTATCTGGTAGAGGTGCTCCGGCTCAACGGTTAGTCCTATAATTTTACCCCGGGGAAGGGATAGAAGCTCCTCCGGCAGGGGCACCTCCGGCACCAGGGCCAGGTTGGCCGCCCGCAGGCGCTTCAAGGCCAGGTACATACAGACCGGGGTTTTGGAGGTCCGGGAAACGCCTATTAGGACGATGTCGGCGTAGAGGAGGCCGCGGGGATCCTTGCCGTTGTCGTATTTCACGGCAAAATCGATGGCCTCCATCTTCCGGAAATAATCTTCATCCAGGCGCCGTATAAGTCCGGGTTCCAGGCGCGGGGACCGGCCGGTAACTCCTGCCATGGCCTCCAGCATAGGGCCTAAAAGATCGACCGCCCGTATACCGTGGGCCTTGGCCAGGTGCAGCAGCCTATCTTTGAGCTCAGGCAGAACGAGGGTGAAGGCTATGATTCCCTTTTCCTGGGCTGCTTCGGCCACGATGTCTTCCAGGTGTTCGGGTTCGGTCACGTAAGGTATCCGCCGGATGTCTACATCCCCGCCGTCAAACTGGCTGGCGGCTGCCCGAACGACCTGTTCGGCTGTTTCTCCTAGGGAATCGGAGATAATATAAACTACACAGATGGTGGAACCCTCCCTTCTACCTCCCGGCCATGCCCAATTCCACAAATAACCTGGCAATGGTGGTCTTGGTGATGCGGCCGACGACTTCCAGCTTGTTGCCCGAAGGACCCGCCGGCCGTACTACCGGCAGGGCATCCACCTCGTGCTCGATAATCTTCCTGGCGGCGTGCAGGATGCTCTCGTCCGGCGTGGTACAAACTATGTTGGGCATGCGGGTCATTACCACCGAAACGGGCATCTGCTGGAGGTTGGCCGTGCCGCCGATGGCCGCCTTAAGGAGGTCCTTCCGCGACACCACACCTTCCAGATGGCCTTCACCGTCGACCACCATCAGAGTACCGACATCTTCGATAAATAGGGCCACAATGGCATCATAAACCGAGGCGTCTCGCCGGATTACCTTGGGCAGGCCCTTGACATCTCCCACCTTGATTTTTCTTATCTCTTCCGCTATCAGGGCTTGTACCGAACCGCCCTGATAAAAATATCCTACCCGGGGACGTGCTTCCAAGATTCCCGACATGGTCAAGATGGCGAGGTCGGGGCGCAGGGCGGCTCTGGTCAAATTCAACATGGCGGCGATTTGTTGGCTTGTGATAGGCCCATGGCGCTTCACGATGTCCACTATTTTCTCTTGCCGCGGCGTAAGCTGCACGGCTTCACCACCCTTAACAGCCGCCAGGGACCATTGTATACATCTTATTAGATATACAACATTACCAGCCTTTTTCCTGCTGCCGAAAATTTATTTCCCTACCCCGAAAATAACTTCTCTCCATGCCGGCATTGTTTTCGCTCGCTAAGTGGTCCTCGCGGAGCAGCCTAGGGCTTAAGCCTCGGGCTCGGGCGGGGTTCCCGGCCTATTCAGCATCCACTCTTCTTTATTAACACTTTAAGGCTT
>DOLC01000035.1 GCA_003509545.1 Peptococcaceae bacterium | reverse complement strand
CAAGGCTGCTCAACCGCTCGGACCAAATCGCTCGCAGGGGAGAAATGCCGGCCCGTTGTTTTCATCCTTCTGCTGGTGCCGCGCCGGCGGCATGGATGTCTACCCCGGAAGGCAGGCTCTTTTCTTAACTCAAGGGCCCCCGGCCGGGGCTTATTTTTTTACCCCCACCTTCTCCTGCAACTGCTCCAGCAGCTCGATAACCAGGGCTGAGGCCTGCTTCAACTCCTCCCGGAGGCGGTCGGCGACCTCCCGGCGGCCGTCCAAAGCGTCCCGGATAATCTTCCGCGCAAGGTTATGCACCTGGCGATGGGGTTCGTCCAGCTCCTCGAAGGCCGGGTGACGGGTCAGGACGGGGTCTTGTTCATAATGGTACCGGCGGGTGAGCACCTCGCCTTTTAGGCTCCACGCCGGGAAACAGGCGACGTGTGGTGATTTATCCCGGGAAGGGTACGGAAAGTTTTGCGGTAACGGCGAAAAAATGAAAATAATCGGCCTCAGTGTATTGACAGCCTATCCTGGTCGGTGCTATATTAGTTCTAGGAAAACGTTTTCCATGGAGGAACCCATGATCACCATCAAGGACGTTGCCAAGAAAGCCGGAGTATCCGTAACTACGGTCTCGCGCGTACTCAACAATAGCAGCCATCCCATAAGCCCCGAAACACGGCAACGGGTGTTAGAAGCGGTCGCCGAGCTGGGTTTCCTCCCTAACGCGGCGGCCCGCAGCCTGCAGCTGCAGGAAACCAAGACCATCGGATTGATGCTGCCGGATATTGCCAACCCCTATTATCCTGGTATTGTTAGAGGCATTGAAGATGTAGCCCATGAAGAAGGTTATACCATCATCCTGTGTAACACCGACCGCTCCCGCGAACGCACCTCCAAATACCTCCGGGTTTTGCGGGAGAAGAGGGTGGACGGCATTATCTTTACCGGGGGAGGTGTGGTGGAGGACGCCAGTCATGACCGGTTCTTCTGGCGGGAGGAAATACCTACCGTGGTCATAGGCAAGCATCCTGCGGATTTCCCCTCGGTACAGATCGATAACGTAGGGGCCGCCAAAAGGGCGGTTGCCCATCTGATCGCCAGCGGTCACCGGCATATAGCGTGCATTACCGGCCCGGAGGCTTCAACTACTTCCCGGGACCGCCTTAAAGGGTATCGCGAGGCCCTGGAGGAGGCGGGGTTGGATTATCACCCTGGCCTGGTGGTGACCGGCGACTTCAGTCCGGCGGGGGGCTACGGGGCCGTACAGCGGCTCCTAGGCCAACCCGGGCTAAAGTTCACCGCCCTCTTCACCCATAACGATCTCATGGCCGTCGGGGCCCTGAAGGCCCTGGCGGACCACGGCCTATCGGTACCCTGGGACGTAGCCGTGGTGGGATTTGACGATATTCCGCTGGCTTCCTACGTACTGCCGCGCCTGACAACGGTGGCGGTACCCGTGTATGACCTGGGGTTGACGGCCATGCGCCTGCTGCGGGATCTATTGCAAGGCCGCGAGGTGGCACCTGTTACCACCCTGACCACGGAGCTGGTAGTAAGGGAATCCGCTTAGCGGGGGGGCGGGTAGAGGGAAAGTGATGCAAGGGGAGCCGAAGAAGAGGGCGTATCTGGTAGCGAAGATAAAGGCAATAAACATTTTAGACATTATTCCATAAAAACAATACGATTCTGGAGGTTCGCGGCTATGGCAAAACGTTACAACCTGTTGGAATGCTCCTTTGTGGAGGCCCAGGAATGGTTTAAAGAGACGGATGTGGTGCTGGTACCGGTGGGAAGCTGTGAAAAACATGGTGCCCACGTTCCCCTCGGAACCGACAGCTTTACCACTATTTCCGTGACGGAGAGGGCGGCCCGCCTGGCCAACGTGCCCTACACGCCCTTGCTGCCCTTCGGGTATTCGCCCCACCATATGGGCGAGGTGGGGGAAGGGTGCGGCACCGTCACCCTGGCGGCCGAAACCTTTCGGAGGGTCCTTTACGATATAGCCCGCAGCTTGATCTATCACGGCGCCAACAAGATCGTTTACGTATCCCACCACGGTTCCAACACCAAACCCATTGACGAGCTCCTGCGCAAGATCCGCTACCAGACGGGGGCCTTCGTGGCCTGGTACAAGACGCCTACCGAAAGGGAATGCGAAGTGGTTAAAGGCATCCTGGAAGGGCCGCCGGAGGAGACTCCCGGGTGGCATGCCGGTGAAATGGAGACGGCCCAGGTCATGGCCTACGACGAGAGCCTGGTGGACATGAGCCGCGCGGTTAGGGACACGGCCCATGCCCCGCGCTGGATGGGGCCAGAATTCTCCAAGATCGACGGCACCGCCACCGTCAAGTTCCGGGGTTCGGAAAACATAATCGTTCCCATGGAACACCATGAGTACTCCGACCATGCCACCATAGGGAACCCCTTCCGCGGCACCAAGGAGAAGGGCCTGAAACTCTTTGAAAAGGAAGCAGAACATCTGGCGGCCTTCATCAACGAGGTTAAGAAATTCCCCTTCCAGGTCAAGAACCGGGATTTCCCCGAGAGGGCTTAAAGGTGACGGGGAGCAGGCCTAAAGGGCCTTCCGGGCCGGCTATCCCCTGCTTAGGTGATGGTGATTTAGCTCGTAAGCGAGCGACTTGAGCCGAGCGGAAGACCAAACTTAGCGAAATTGAGGCCGGAGGCGGGGTCGAGGCCATTGACGGCCGAGGCCGGCTCCTGAGGCACGGAAGCCGAATGAGCCGGGAACCCCGCCGGAGGCCGAAAATTGAGCTTAAGTATTGGGTCCGCGAGGCTCACGGAGCGAGCGAGAGCTAAATCGCACCCAGCTAAAAGGTGGGGATACGGCAGCCTTCTGGAGGCTTGCGCCCCGAGCTTGCCCTTGCGCCTTCAAGGCGCGGGGTGGTTAAAACTCCGCAATTTTTAGAAGAGGGTGCGCTACATTGTTCCCCCACGGAGAACTCGAGCTTTTAAGAAGAGAACTGGTCAATGTAACCCGCCGGCTGTACGAACGGGGGCTATCCTCGGGCACCAGCGGGAACACCAGCGCCCGGCTGCCGGAGAGGCCCGACCTAGTCTGGATTAAGGCCAGCGGCCGTTGCTTCGGCGAGGTGGAGGAAAGGGATTTCCTTCTGGTAGACTTGGAGGGCAAGATCTTAGACGGCCAGGGTCATCCCTCTAAGGAGATCAGGTTTCATCTGGGCATTTACCGGGAGCGGCCCGATGTAAATGCCGTAATACACGGCCATTCCCCCTACGCCACGGCCTACGCCACCGCCTTCGGTGAGCTACCGGTGGTGACGGCCGCGGCTGAAGGGGGGTTGAGCCGCATAGCTGTAGTAGGTTATGCGCCTCCGGGTTCGGAAGAGCTGGCCGGCCTGGTTGTTGATGCCTTCCGGGATAGAGAAGTTAGGGCGGCGGTTCTTGTTAAACACGGCTTTGTGACCGTAGGTCCCGACATCCACAAAGCCTATTATCTGGCCGATGTATTGGAGGATAATGCCCGGGTGGCTTCTTTGCTGGCCGTGTTTCGGAGGGGAGGATAAGGATAAATTTACAACATATGTCCAGAATTGCCAGTTATTAAAATAATTTTTGCACAAAGGGGGCGGTGTAATGCAGGGTTCTATCTACGAGTACATGAAGTTGGGTATCGTCCACTTTAAGGTCTTTCCCGAGACGGTTTACGGTACGGGGCCCATTTTGGAAACCCTGCGGCGGATTGCCGAAGACGATTTCTTTACCGCCGTAGAGGTAGGCTGGATACGGGATGTACAGACCAGACTGGAAGCCGCCCATATGCTTAAGGTGGCCCATATGGAAGTCTGTTATGCTACTCAACCAGCCATGTTCAGCCAGAAGCTCAACCTCAATTCCTTTGATCCCCAGGAACGCAAGAGGGCCGTTAAGCAGGTTATGAACTGCCTTAAGGAAGCCTTGGACTTGGGGGCCACGTCGGTACGGATTCCGGCGGGTAAGGATCCGGGGCCGGAGAAGAGAGAAGAGGCCAAAAAACTTCTGGTGGATTCCCTGGCCCAGATCTGCTCTTATGCCCGGGAAATGGGAGATCCGCAGATCACCTTGAAGATCTTCGACCGGGACATCGATAAAGAATCCCTCATCGGCCATTTCCGGGACGCCCTGGACGTGGCCCGGCAGCTTAGGCCGGACTTTCCCCAATTCGGCCTTCTGGCCGATCTTTCCCATTTCCCCTTACTGAGGGAGAAGCCGGAGGAGGCCCTGCCCCTGGTCAAGGATTATTTACAGTCTTTCCAGATCGGCAACTGCGTTATGAAGGATCCCCGGCACCCCCTGTACGGGGATCTGCAGCCGCGCTTCGGCGTGGAAGACGGAGAGGTGGGGATAGAGGATGTCAGCGCTTATTTCCGGCTGTTGGCCCAGTTGGGTTTGATCGGCCGGGAGAAGCGGCCGGTGGTGAGTGCCGAGGTGCGCCCGCTCCTTCCCGGAGAGACACCTGAGTTGGTCATCGCCAATACCAAGCGGGTGATCAGGGAAGCCTGGGCCCTGGCCTAGAAGGGGGAGCCCAAAGTGTCTGCACCTGCCATTGCCATCATAGCCACCGTGGATACCAAGGAAGGGGAGACGCGCTTTTTGCGGGATTTCATCAGGGCGCGGGGCTTCGCCGCTCCCGTCCTGGACGTAAGCACCTACCTTCCCCACGGTTTGGAGGCCGAATACCCCCGGGAGACCATAAGCCGGTTGGGCGGGGTGGCCTTTGCCGACTTGGCGAAGCTCCGACGGGACGCCATTATGGAGACCATGGGACGGGGAGCCGCCCGGGTGCTCCAGGACCTTTATAACCGGGGCCAACTGAAGGGGGTTCTGGGCATCGGAGGCAATCAGGGCACGGCCATCGCTTCCATAGCCATGCAGGCGCTTCCCGTAGGGGTGCCCAAAATCATTGTTTCCACGGTGGCTTCGGGCAATGTCCGGCCCTATGTAAAGTACAAAGACATAGTGATGATTTTCTCGGTGGCCGACCTGCTGGGAGGCCCCAATACCGTGAGCCGCACTATTTTGACCAATGCGGCGGCGGCGGCGGTGGGCATGGCCCGGGACGGATTGCCCCTGCAGCGGGGTCCCCGCCCGGTTATCAGTGTCACGGCCTTCGGTAACACCAACGCAGGAGTCACCATGGCCAGGGAACGCCTGGAGGAGAGGGGCTATGAGGTCATCGCCTTCCACGCCTCGGGGGCCTGCGGCTCGGCCATGGAGGAGCTTATCGAAGAGGGATGGATTCAGGGAGTCCTGGACCTGACCACCCACGAGCTTATCGGCGAGGTCTTCGGAGATGATATTTACACCCCTTTGAGGCCCAGGCTGGAGGCGGCGGGAAGGAAGGGCATCCCCCAGGTGGTGGCCCCCGGCGGTCTAGATTACTTCTGCTTCGGACCGCCGGAGAGTATTCCTCCCCAGTACCGGGGAAGGCCTACTCACTATCATAATCCATACAACACCAACGTGCGGGCTACGGCCGAGGAACTTATGCGGGTAGGGAAGGTGCTGGCGGAAAAGTTGAACGCCGCCCGCGGGCCGGCGGCGGTCCTCATTCCCCTGCGGGGATGGTCGGAGAACGGGAGGGCCGGAGGCCCCCTCCACGATCCGGGAGCGGATGCCGCCCTGGTTAGAACCTTGGAGGAAAACTTGGTCTCCGGCGTTACCCTGGTTAAGGTGGACGCCCACATTAACGATCCGGAGTTCGTGGATAGGGCGGTAAAGACTTTGCACGAAATGATGGGAAAAGGGGAAGAAGGGGAAAAAGGGGCTTAGCCCTGGGGAAGGATTAAATTTTTCCGAAAGGAGCAGGATGCTATGGCATTCGCCATTCCAGAAAAAATGAAAGCCTTGGTATTGTTCGGGCCCAACGACGTTCGTCTGGTGGAAAAACCGGTGCCTAGGCCCGGTCCGGGAGAGGTTCTGGTGAGGGTGGCCGCCTGCGGTATATGCGGCACCGATGTGAAGATTATTACCAAGGGAATGCCCAAGATGCCCCCCTACGGCGAGTTCACCTTCGGCCATGAGTGGGCCGGTACGGTGGTGGCCGTAGGGGAGACGGTGGACGAGTTTAAGGTAGGGGACCGGGTGGCCATAGAAGCCCACAAGGGATGCGGCCGGTGTGAGAACTGCATCGACGGCAAATATACCGCCTGTTTGAACTACGGCCGCCTGGATAAAGGCCATAGGGCGGCCGGCATGACGGTGGACGGCGGTTTTGCCGAGTATGCCGTGCAGCACGTTAACTCGGTCTATAAAATCCCGGACAATATTTCCTTCAATGAAGCCACTTATGTTACCACCGCCGGCTGTGCCTTGTACGCCATCGATGTGAGCGGCGGCTACATTGCTGGCGATACAGTGCTGGTAATCGGTCCCGGCCCCATCGGCCTGTCCGTGGTTCAGGGCGCCCGGGCCCTGGGGGCGGAGAAGATTATCCTGGTGGGAACCCGGGAGGATCGTCTGGCCAAGGGGCGGCAGCTCGGGGCCACCCATACCGTCAACGTGCGGGAGGAGGCTGCGCCCCTGGACAAGATCCTGGCCCTAACCGGGGGCAGGGGAGCCGAGCGGGTCTTTGAATGCGCCGGCACTTCAGAGAGCCTGGAGCTGGCCATAAAGTCGGCCAAAAAAGGAGGGGTGGTGGTGCTGGTTTCCTTCTATAAAGAGCCGGTGACCGTGAACCTGGATCATGCGGTAATAAACCAGATCAGCCTTTTGAGCGTGCGGGGGGAAGGCAACCGCAACTGCCAGCGGGCCCTGTCGCTGATGGCCCAGGGCAAGATCGACGCCAAGCCCATCATGACCCACGCCTTCCCCCTGGAGGAATTCCACAAGGGCCTGGATTATTTTGTAAACCGCAAAGACGGGGCTATGAAGGTGGTGATCAATCCATAGGAAGCCAGCATTAAGGGAAGCGGCCGGTGGTGTCGTGGTTATATCTCGAGTTGCCCAAAAATTACAGTTGCCAAAAAACGTATTAAGGAGGTCCGGGTGCGTCTATGTTTAAGAAATTTCTAGCCGCCATATTGGCGGTCACCCTCCTAGCGGGTTTGGCCTTGACGGCCGGGTGCGGCAGTCAACAGAGTTCCAACGGCGGACAGGCCCAAGAGGAAGAAATCGATTTTCCCACCAAGCCCATTGAGTTGACCATACTCTTCGGAGCCGGCAGCGCCGCCGACCTCATCAACCGCAAAGCGGCCGAACTTGCCAGTAAGGAGCTCGGGCAGCCCATTGCCCCGGTGAACCGGACGGGGGCCGGCGGTGCCGTGGGATACACCCATGTGAAGAACCAGCCCCCCGACGGTTACAATTTGGTGTCCATCTCTAACGGGGTAAGCACCGCTTACTATGCCGGCAATATGGATTTTAACTACACGGCCTTCAGCGGAGTAGCCCAAATTACAACCGAACCCGTGACCCTGGCGGTCAAGGGCGACGCCCCCTGGAAGGACATTAACGAGTTCGTAGAATACGCCAAGGCCAATCCCGGCCGGGTTAGAATAGGCAATTCTGGCTTGGGCACCTTTACCCATCTTACGGCCGTTGCCCTGGGGAATATAACCGGGGCCGAATTCAACCATGTGCCCTTCGGCCAGGGCCTGGCGGTGGCCAGCCTGTTGGGGGGTAAAATCGAGGCCAGTGTGCAGCTGGCGGCGGAAATAATGCCCCAGGTGGAGGCCGGGGAGGTACGCGTCCTGGCGGTGACGGGCGAGAGGAGACTGGCCTCCCTGCCTGACGTGCCCACCTTTAAAGAGGAGGGTATCGACCTTCCCCTGGTCCTTTGGCGGGGCATTGCGGTCCCCAGGGGCACGCCGGAACCCGTAATCGAAATATTGGAAGAGGCCTTCCGCAAGGCGGTGGAAAGTGAAGAGTTTATAGAGTTTGCCAAGAATATGGGGGCCAATGCTGAGTTCCGTCGTGCCAAGGAATTCGACGAGTTTATTGCCCAGGACGACGCGGAAATCGGCAAGCTGATGGAACAAATAGGTATGAGGAAACAGTAGCGTAAGGCATCTATTCTTCCGGGCCGGGCTCCGGTGGGGCGGGCCCGGAAGGACAATTCTAGGTAAGGGAAAAGGGGAGCTATCTATGGGTCAGGTGACCCGGCGGGACAGGGTACCGGCGATACTATTGCTGGCATGGTCCCTCCTGTGGATTTACCTCACGTGGCAGATACCCCCGGAAACCATAGGCCACGCACCGGGGCCGCGCTTTTTTCCCTGGATTTTGGGCATCGGCCTTGCTCTATTAAGCCTTTGGCTTTTGCTCATTAGCTCCAAATCCGTGGAGGAGAGCCGCGGGGGAGAGTTTAACCCCTTCGATTTCAAGGGTCTCGTTACCCTGGGTTTATTCTACGGCTACATCTGGTTAATCGGACTTATAGGCATGAGGTGGGCCACCCTCGTTACCATGCCGGTATTCTTGGTATTCAGCTTTAACCACCGCAGACCGTCCCGGATAGTGCTGTTTACGTTGATTTTGGCCTTCGCGACTGATTTTATCTTCGGCAACCTGCTGGGCATGGCCTTGCCCAGAGGGCGGCTGTTTTAAGGGGGCACGGGCCAGAATATGAATCCTCTACTGGAAGGCATCGCGGCAGCAGCACAGCTTCCGGCCTTGGTGGCTAACCTGGCCGGCGTCATCTTGGGAATCCTCTTCGGTTCCATGCCCGGGCTCACCTTTTCCACGGCTCTCATCCTGGTCCTCCCAGCCACCTTTGTCTTCGACGCCATAGTGGCCATGTCCCTCCTCCTGGGGGTTTTTATCGGAGGTATGACCGGGGGAAGCGTATCGGCCATTCTCCTGGGGATACCCGGCACACCTTCGGCCGCGGCTACGGCCATCGACGGCTTTGCCATGAGGAAAAAAGGCGAGGCCGGCAAAGCTTTGGGCATCGCGGTTATTGCCTCCATTACGGCCGGACTTTTGAGCTTATCGTTGTTGGTGGTTATAGCCCCCTATATTGCTCGCTTCGCCTTGAAATTCGGTTCGGCCGAAATAGCGGCCCTGGTATTGTTCGGCCTTTCTACCATTATAGGGGTGTCCTCGGGTTCCATTTTAAAAGGGCTGGTTTCCGGCTTCTTGGGTCTTATGTTCATGAGCGTAGGTCTCGACCCCATTATGGGTACCCACCGTTATACCTTCGGCTATCCTCCCCTGTATGCGGGTGTGGACCTGCTGGCGGCCATGATAGGGTTGTTTGCCATACCCCAGATAATTAAAGATCTGCCGCGGGGTAAAGGAGAAGCCTTAAAGGTCGACGATACCGGGGTCCACAACGAGCTTCCCTCCTGGAATGATCTGAAGCGGTGTCTGGGCACCATTGTAAGGGGTGCTTTAATAGGTACGGGAGTAGGAGCTATACCAGGCACGGGGGGGCCTATTGCGGCCTTTCTCTCCTACGACGTTAACAAGCGGCTTTCTAAGAACAAGAAGCTATGGGGTACAGGAATAATGGAGGGCGTGGCCGCTCCCGAAGCGGGCAACAACGGGATTACCGGGGGGGCTCTAATACCCCTCCTCACCTTGGGGATCCCCGGGGACCCCGGCACGGCCATTATGCTGGGTGCCCTCTTAATTCACGGCCTCCAGCCAGGGCCCCTTCTCTTTCAGAAGAACGCCGAAGTGGTATACGGGATATTCGCCGCCCTTTTCATAGCCAATATCCTTACCCTGTTGGTCCAGTGGTTCGGGATCCGTCTGTTCGTAAGAATGCTTAGGGTTCCCATGGGGTATCTTCTGCCCGTCATCATGATTCTGACGGTCATCGGCTCCTATGCGGTACGCAACAACCTTTTCGACGTCTACGTCATGGCCGCCTTCGGCCTCTTGGGATGCTTCCTGGAAAAGTATAAGTTTCCCACCACCCCGGTTATTCTGGCCATTGTGCTGGGCCCTGCCTTAGAGACGGAGTTCAGGCGGGCCTTAATCCAGGCCGAAGGAAATTATCTGGTATTCCTCCATAGTCCCATCGCCCTAACTTTTATCCTTCTAACCCTAGTCATGTTGCTTAGCCCCTTCTTCCTGTCTGTCTGGAAGAGGTCGCGGGAGAGCGTGGATTAAAGGGGGAAAGGTTGTGCGGGAGGCGTCAGGGCCGTGGCTTCACGCCCTCCAGTGGGTGGTTTTTCACCTAGGAGTTATTATTTCGGTGCCGGTAATCGTGGGGAACGCGCTGGGTTTGGATGCCCGGGGCATAGCCGGATTAGGCCAGTTATGTTTTTTTCTCACCGGCGCGGCCAGTTTAATCCAGTTGAAAGGGGGCCACGGCGTCTTGTTGGTGGAAGGCCCGGCGGCCCCCTGGTGGGCCGCCTACGTCCTCCTGGCCGGTGTTGCCGCCGGGACCGGGAGGAGCCTGCCGCAACTGCGGACCGATATCGAGGGCGCCATGATGGTAACGGGTATCCTCTTGGCCCTTCTGGGGGCCGCGAGGATAATCAGCCGCTGGCGCTCTTTCTTTACCCCCCGGGTAACGGGGGTACTCCTCACCATCCTGGGACTGCAATTGGGCGGGGTAGGGGTTAGGGGGATGGTGGGCGAGGGTGCCGGGCTCTTTGCCATAGGCCTCGCGGTTCTGATGGTGGTGGTTTACCTTACCCTCAAAGGCCGGGGAATGCTCAAACAGGGGGCCGTGGTCCTGGGGGTGGCCTTCGGTTGGCTGTTAAGCCTTGCCGCAGGGGCCGCCCCCCCGCCGTCCCTGGAGGGTGCTGGCCTGCTTTCTCTGCCCTCCCCCTTTCCCTGGGGTTGGCCGACCTTTAACGCCGGTACTCTGGTGGCCTTGGGGCTCCTGGGAGTGCTTCTGGTCCCCAATGTGGTCGGCAGCATGGCCGCCTGGGAGGCCGCCACCGGTGAGGCTCTGCCGGCCGGAAGATATGACCGGGCCCTGGCTGTGAGCGGTGGGGCCAATTTCCTCAGCGGGCTTATGGGCGGGGTAGGTACCATACCCTTTGCCATCTCCGCGGGCCTGGTCTCCGTCACGGGGAATACGGAAAAGCGGCCCTTTATCCTGGCCTGCGTATTGTTTATCGCCATGGGGTTGTTCCCGCCCCTGGGAAGGATAATAGGAGGTATTCCTCTGCCGGTGGCCGCAGCCGTGTTGTTGGTTTCCGGTAGTTCCCTGGTCGTCATCGGTTTAAAAGACCTGTTGAAGGAAGAAGGTGGATTAAGGGGTACGTTCATAATTGGATTAAGTCTTTTATCCGGGGTAGGGGTTATGTTGCTTCCGGCGTCCTACTGGGTCGGGGTACCGTCCTGGGCATCCGGCGCCCTTAGCAACGCCGTCATTGTGGGAACCCTGGCCTGCCTTTTGCTGGAACACGTTATCCTGCGGGATAAAGGTGAAAGGAACCGGACGACTTAAAAATCGTTTTTGCGACGGGTTCCACCGGCCGGGGCGGTCATTCGGGCGCGGTAGGCAAACTTCGGGCGCCCGGGACCTGCCCCGGCCGGTGCTTTTTTGGTCGCCGGTTCGGCCTGGGAGAGGGGTATAGATTCCAGCTCCGGCGGAAATACTCAAAAACACATGACCGTCCTTGCCAATGCTTGCCTTACATTGAGAGAATAGTATAATAGGGTTTAGCAGGGGGTGACAGGGTGTGGCATGTCGAATAGGTATACCGCGGGGGCTGGCCTATTATTATTTTTTCCCTTTTATGGAGGGTTTCCTTAAGGCTTTGGGGGCGGAGGTAGTGGTTTCTCCCCCTAGCGACGGCAAAACCCTGCAGGATACGGTCCACTGCCCGACGGATGAGCCCTGCGTGTCGGTCAAGCTGTATTTTGCCCATGCCAAGAGGCTCCTGGACATGGGTGTGGACTACCTCTTCATACCCGTCCTGTCTAGCGTAGACAAAAATAATTATTGTTGTCCCAAGCTCATCGGCGCCGCCGCCATGATTAAGAACGGTCTGGGCTTAGAGGACGAGCGTGTGCTGGCCCCGGAATGGAACGAGCGTGAAAGGCCGGGGCTGTGGGAAGAGAGCCTAAAGGAAATTGCCGCCCGGCTAGGGGCCGATGCGCAAAAAGCGGCCTTGGCCATTCAGGCGGGAAAGGAAAGACAGGCCGCCTACCACCTGCTCACCCGCCAGTATCTTACGGTCCCCGAAGCCTTCCAGAAGCTGGCCGGCCACGGACGGAGGTCGAGGCGACGTTTCGACCCCCTGGCCGAGTATAACCGGGAAGAGGTTATAGGCGTCCTGGGTCACCCCTACATAGTTTACGATACGGTAGGCCACAATGTAGTAGAACGCCTGCGGGAATACGGGCAGGTCGTTACTTATGAGATGGTGCCGGAAGAAGATGCCCTGCGGGAAGCGGCAAGCCTGTTAGAAGGGGAAAAACTATGGTTTTTCGAAGCCCGGCTTTTGGGAGCAGGGCTGCACCTCCTGCGGCGCGGCCTGGTGAAAAAGCTCGTCATGGTGGAGGCCTTTTCCTGCGGGCCGGCTTCGGTTATCGAATCCTTCCTGGAAGCGGAGGCCGAGAAGAGGGGGGTGCCCTTTCTCCTGTTGACGGTGGACGAGCATACCGGCGAGGCTGGTTTTGTCACCAGGCTGGAGGCCTTTCTGGACACCAGCGGGGCCGGCGGGCGGGAACAGGAACCTCAGTCGGCTGACCCCGCTACAGGGGTGCAAGCCCAGGCCCCATACCCGGCGCCTCCCCCCCGCCGGGATGAGCTTAGAGTGGGTGCCCCGGGGATGGGCCTGCTGGACATCGCCCTGGAAACCATAATGGCCGAGTGCGGGGTAGAAATGCTCCCCACACCTCCGGTATCCAAAACCGTTGTTGAGCTGGGAAAGGAGCTGGCCCCGGAGTTCATTTGTTATCCCATGGTTACCACCCTGGGTCAGATAAGGGCCCTGCTGGAGGCGGGGGCCAATACCATCATCATGGTCGGGGGCAAGGGGCGGTGCCGCCTGGGCTGGTATGCTCAGCTCCAGGAGTTGTTGTTGCAGCTCCGGGGAAAGGATTTCCGGATGATTATAGTGAATTCCCCCGTTCCCTTGGGGACCAATTGGGGTCCCTTCCGGGAAACCTTACGGCAGGCTACCGGGAATGCCCCTTTATGGAAAATCGCCAGGGGATTGTATCTCGGGTATCACAAAATGGCCGCCCTGGACCGGGGAGAGGTCTGGCTGCGCCGCAAAAGGGCCTACGAACGGGACCGGGGAGGAGCGGACAAGGCCTGGCGCCGGTTTGTGCGCCATCTCCGGGCGGCGGACGGCGTGGGCCGGGTGAAAAAGGTCCTCGCCGATTTCCGGGAAGAACTCCAGGCCATACCGGAAGAGGATTGCCGCCCCTTGCGGGTCAAAATTGTGGGAGAGATTTATACCGTTTTAGAGAGCTTCGTAAACCAAGAAATCGAGCGCTTTTTGGCCTCCCGGCCGGGCCTGCGGGTAGAGGTGGTTCGGGATTTGAGCGCCACCCAGTGGTTTGATCTTCATGTATTGCACAAGAAGGCCGCCCGAGAGCACCACCGGCGGGTGATCGAGGCGGCGGCGCCCTATCTGCCGGTGTCCGTGGGCGGGCACGGCCAGGAAAGCGTGGGCGAGCTGGTGCTGGCCGCGGAAGAGGGTTTTGACGGAGTCATCCATCTTCTTCCCTTCACCTGTATGCCGGAAACGGTGGCCCAGAATATCATGGTGCCCCTGAGCGAAAAGCTGGATATCCCCTTTCTTTCCCTGATAATCAACGAACAGACGGGTACCGCAGGGTGGGAAACGAGGCTGGAAGCTTTCCTGGAAGTACTGGTGGAGAGGCGGGCCAAGGACCCCGCCGGTGGAGGTGAGCCGGTTGGACTGCTTTTTGGGTATTGATGTAGGCAGCGTCAGCAGCAAGATCGTAGCCATAGGGCCGGAGGAGGAGCTCCTCTTTGAGACGTATCTGCGTACCCACGGCGGGCCCATCGAGGCCCTGCAGACCGGGTTCCGGCAACTGCAGGAACAGCTACCCCACGCCCGGGTGCTGGCGGTGGGGACTACGGGTTCCGGCCGGCACCTGGCCGCGGCCATGGTGGGAGCGGACACCATTAAAAACGAGATCACGGCCCACGCCGTGGCTGCGCGTCACGTGAACCCGGAAGTTCGGACGGTAATCGACATCGGGGGGCAGGACTCCAAGATCATCTATCTCAAGGACGGGGTATCCCGGGGCTTTAACATGAATAGTGTTTGCGCGGCGGGGACGGGCTCCTTTTTAGACCACCAGGCTACGCGCTTGAATATCCCCATTGAAAAGTTCGGGGAACTGGCGTTGAAGTCCAAGAACCCCGTGCGCATAGCCGGGCGGTGCGGGGTGTTTGCCGAATCGGACCTCATAAGCAAACAGCAGATGGGCTACAGCAAAGAGGACTTAATCGCCGGCTTGTGCCTGGCCCTGGCCCGCAACTATCTGACGAACGTGGCCCGCGGCCGCAAAATCGAACCGGTGGTGCTTTTCCAGGGCGGAGTAGCGGCCAACGTGGGCCTAAGGGCCGCCTTTGAGACCCTCCTGGGCCTGCCCGTGGTGGTCCCGCCCCATTTCCGGGTCATGGGCGCCCTCGGGGCAGCCCTCCTGGCCCGGGAGCGGTGGCTCAAGCACGGGGGTACCAGCAAGTTCCGCGGCGTGGCGGCCATTGCCACCTTCCGCTGTACCCCTCGGAGTTTTATCTGCAGCGACTGCGCCAACAACTGTGAGATCAGCGAGCTGTATGTCCGAGGAGAGCTGGTGGGCCGCTGGGGAAGCCGTTGCGGCAAGTGGGCCAATTTAAACCTTTCCTCGGCGGACCGGGAAGACCAGCGGGAACACAGGTTGGTTCTCCTGCGCCCCGGCGCCTGAGCCGGGGCCAAAATTTGTCAATCCCTTTCAAGCCCAGGCTTTGTTTGGCTTTCCCTCGCTCCAGAAACCCTAGCGGGCCAAACTTCCCTCACCCTAAAAGCTTGAGGCGGACTTCCCGGCGTAAGATACCCAAGGAAGACCCGATATCAGGGTATATAGGCGGGCTGGAGCGCGGTGATAAACCCCCAGGAGGTGGGAGCCTTGCGGGTGGCAGTGTACCCGGGAACCTTCGATCCCATTACCAACGGGCACCTAGACGTAATTAAGCGGTCTTGCAAGCTCTTTGACCGGATTATAATCGGTGTGGCGGGGGACAACTACAAAAATACCCTTTTTTCCCTGGAAGAACGAGTGGCCCTGGTGCGGGAAGTAACGCGGGGCCTTGAGGGGGTGGAGGTTAAGGCCTTTCAAGGCTTGCTTATGGACTTCGTCCGCCGGGAAGGGGCCTGCGCCGTGGTCCGGGGCCTGAGGGCCGTGTCTGATTTCGAGTACGAATTTCAAATGTCCATTATGAATAAGAAACTTTCCGAGGAAGTAGAAACGGTGTTCCTCATGACCGCCACGGAATACTCCTTCCTTAGTTCCAGCATAATCCGCCAGGTAGCCTCCCTGGGCGGTTGCATCCGGGGCCTGGTTCCGCCGGCGGTCGAGCGGGCTTTATACAAGAAATTTAATTTGACCGAGAAATCAAAGCTCTAGTCATAAGGGACAACATATATATCATATATTGAGGGCAGGTTGGCGAAACCTGCTTATTTTTTTCTCCGAGAAGGCTAAGTAACTATTCTACTAACACCAAAAATGTTATATAATATCCCTGTAAGAAGAGAAATAGTATAGCACAATTGGGATACATAATAAAGGAGGGTTCCGTCTCATGGCCGAAAAGTTAACCCTAAGCGTTATTAAGGCGGATATCGGGGGATGTGTCGGGCACTCCGGCGTCCATCCCCGTCTTCTGGATACAGCCAGGCAAGTGCTGGCCGAAAGCGATTTGCTGGTAGATTTCTACGTAGCCCACGTGGGGGATGATATCAATCTCATAATGACCCACCGCCGGGGAGTGGACTCCCCGGAAATCCATCACCTGGCCTGGAACACCTTTTTGCGCTGTACCGAGGTGGCCCGCGAGCTCAAGCTCTACGGCGCCGGGCAGGATCTCCTTTCCGATGCCTTCTCCGGCAACGTGAAGGGCATGGGCCCCGGAGTGGCGGAGATGGAATTCGAAGAACGGAAGAGCGAACCGGTTATTGTTTTTATGGCCGACAAAACCGAGCCCGGGGCCTGGAATCTTCCCCTTTATAAAATGTTCGCCGATCCCTTCAATACCATCGGCCTGGTCATCGACCCCAAGATGCACCAGGGTTTCCGCTTCGAGGTCTACGACATGATCGAAAATAAGAAAGTGGTCTTTTCCCTGCCGGAGGAGATGTACGATCTTTTGGTATTCATAGGAGCTCCGGGCCGCTATGCCGTGCGGGCCGTCTATTCCAAGGCCACCGGTGAAATGGCGGCGGTGTCCAGTACCCAGCGCCTGAACCTCATGGCCGGCCGCTATGTAGGTAAAGACGATCCCGTCTGCATCGTCAGGTGTCAGAACGGCCTGCCGGCGGTGGGGGAAGCCCTAGAGCCCTTCACCAATCCCCACCTGGTGGCCGGTTGGATGCGCGGCTCCCATATGGGCCCCTTGATGCCGGTATCGGCGGCCAATGCCGTGCCTACGCGCTTCGACGGGCCGCCGCGGGTGGTGGCCTTGGGCTTCCAGCTGGCCAACGGCAAGCTGGTGGGGCCCCAGGACTTCTTCGCCGATGTAGCCTTCGACCGTGCGCGGCAGACTGCCAACGAAATCGCCGATTATCTCCGGAGGCTGGGTCCCTTTGAGCCCCACCGCCTGCCCTTGGAGGATATGGAGTATACCACCATGCCGGAAGTGATGTCCCGGCTCCGCCACCGCTTCGTAAAGCTGGGAGTGGAAGGTCAGAAGGAAGTGGCTGCTGCTCGGGAAGAGCTGGGGGCCAAGTAGGAATTCACAATTAAGGTATCAAGCCACCCTTTCCCGGTTTGGGGACGGGGGAGTTGCTATGCCAAGGGCAAGTCCCCCGTCTTTTTTTGTGGGATGAGCAGCAGGGGGCGCCGTAGTATAACCGAAAAGGTGATATCATAATAACAAAAAAGGCGGCCGGGGCCCTTAAGGCAAGATGGGCCGGCCGGCGAACCGATGATGGCCGCCCGGCATAACATAATAAGAGCTGTGGGGCAAATTGCTGACTTATCCCTAGTTTTGATCCCGGCCTGCTTGGCTTTCGCTCGCAAAGGCCTCCCTCGCGGGCAGGACTTTTGCTTGGCTTAAAGGCTTAAGGCAGGCTTCCCGGCAGGATTTAAGCATCCGGCCTCAGTTGCCGGCCGCAAGGATACATGCCCTCGAGATCGGAAGAGCGTCGTGTAGGGAAAGAGTGTAGATCTCGGTGGTCGCCG
>DOLC01000024.1 GCA_003509545.1 Peptococcaceae bacterium | reverse complement strand
TATTCCGCCGCCAGTTCTTCCGCCCGGCGGATGGCACCCTTCATACCTTCGGCTCCCGGGGTAAGTACCAGTTCGGCACCGTATCCTTTAAGGAGCTGGCGCCGTTCCAGGCTCATGGTTTCCGGCATGGTGAGGATTAGCCTGTAGCCCCTTGCGGCGGCTACCATGGCCAAACCGATGCCCGTATTGCCGCTGGTCGGTTCGATAATCACCGTCTCCTTATCCAGAAGTCCCCTGGCTTCGGCATCCTCGATCATAGCCAAGGCTATACGGTCTTTGACGCTGCCGCCGGGGTTAAACAGTTCTAGCTTCACCAGCACTTCCGCTGCCGTCCGGTTAATGCGGTTGAGTCTGACCAGCGGCGTTCTTCCGATTAGGTCGAGGATGCTGTCGTAAATGCGCTCCATAAGAGTCATCTCCTTATACTTTATTGTGCCGTTACTAGAGGCATAAGAGACACCCCAAGATTGTAAGTATTCCAATCAACTTACACGGAATTAAAACTAAAGTAATTGTATCCCCTTAGTAGACTATTTGTCAAGAAGATGTCAACTTGAGTCATCTCTATTTTTACGTTGTGGTGGCCTACTTAGGCTTTAAGTGAGCGACTAATATCGAACGGTCGCCAAAATTAACGAGACCGAAAGAGGAGGCGGACCCGAGGGCATGGAGACCCGCGTCCGGCAAGTGAGCCGTGTGTCGAATTTGCCGGAAGGTTGGCTCTAAGCTCTGGGGTCGAGTGATAGTTTGGCCCGCATAGGGAAACTTTCGCAATCGTAAGCCAAGTAGGCTCAGAATCAATATCTCAGGATAGGGTGTTCTACAGCATAGCCAGCTCCCGGGCAAGGGTGACATCCTTGGTTACTGCCAGGCCGGCTAGGCAGTCGCTGTGCTGACCTTTGGCAACAAAGAAAGTCTTGACGGCCCTGCAGGAAAGATTTATATTGCATTTAGAATACCCCTATGGGGTATATAGCCGGCAGAGGAGAGATTGCTCATGGCAATAGATGAGGCTATTAGGAGAATAAGCTTACCGGTAGAAGGTATGAGTTGTGCATCTTGCGTAGCCAAGGTAGAAAAAGCCCTAAAAAATATTCCGGGTGTACAGGCTGTTCAGGTTAACCTCTTGACCAGGAAAGCTACAGTAGAGTATAACCCCAGGGAAGTCTCAGTTATGGACCTGGTCAAGACCATACAAGAGCTGGGTTATAACGTTCCCCAGGAAGAGGTTTTATTAAACGTCAGGGGGATGAGCTGTGCATCCTGCGTAGCCAAAGTAGAAAGGGTGGTGAAGAGCCTCCCGGGGGTGACGGAGGTCGTGGTCAACTTTCCGGCGGAGTCCGCCCGGGTGCGCTTCTATCCCGGCGCTATTAGCAAAAGCGAAATAAAAAAGGCCATTAGTGAACTGGGATACGAGGCCAGCGAGAAAGTAACCGGTCAGGAAGCCTTGGATCGGGAGAGGGAAGCCCGGCAGCGGGAGATTCGGCGGCAGGCCCGCAATATGTGGATCGCCTGGACCTTAAGCTTACTGGTCATGCTGGGCATGTTCCGTGATGTCTGGATCTTTCCTTATTTTGTTCCCGAGTTCTTGAGCAACACCCTGGTCCTGTGGCTTTTGACCACCCCGGTAGTCTTCATCCCCGGCTGGCAGTTTTTTGCTGAAAGCTTTAGGGGCCTTAAAAAGGGCACCACCGATATGAACTTGCTCTATGCCACCGGTATCGGAGCGGCCTATATCATCGCTACTATTAATAGCCTCTGGCCCGAGGCCGGCTTTGGCGGTAAAGGCGCCACTTTCTTTGAGTCCGCCGCCCTGCTGACCGCTTTCATTGTTTTGGGCCGTTACCTGGAGGCTTTGACCCGCGGCCGTACTTCCGAGGCCATTCGCAAGCTGATGAGCCTTCAGGCCAGGACGGCCAGGGTTATCCGCGACGGCCAGGAAATAGAAATCGCGGTGGATGAGGTGGCCATCGGCGATATTGTGGTGGTGCGGCCGGGAGAGAGGATTCCAGTGGATGGTGAGGTGATCGAGGGCTATTCGGCAGTGGACGAGTCCATGATCACGGGCGAGAGTATCCCGGTGGAAAAGAAAGTGGGCGACCAGGTTATCGGTGCTACGATTAATAAGACGGGTTCCTTTAAATTCCGGGCTACCAGGGTAGGGAGCGAGACGGCCCTGGCCCAGATCATAAGAATGGTGGAAGATGCCCAGGCTTCCAAAGCGCCCATACAACGGCTGGCAGATTTTGTGGCCGGGCATTTTATCGCCGGGGTGCACGTCCTGGCCCTGATTGTCTTCTTCTTCTGGTTTTTCTATGGTTTTGACCGCTATTTCCTACCGGATAGCCGTTTTATCCTTTCTCCCTACAGCCTGGCGGAAATCGGGGTCTTCGGCTTTGCCCTGCTCCTCTCCGTCACCACCCTAGTCATTTCCTGCCCCTGCGCCTTAGGCCTGGCTACCCCCAGCGCCATGATGGCCGGTACGGGCAAAGGAGCGGAAAACGGCATCCTCTTTAAAGGAGCCGATGCGGTAGAGGCCAGCGCCAAGCTCAATGCCGTGGTTTTCGATAAAACCGGCACTCTGACCAAGGGTGAGCCCGAAGTGACCGATGTAGTGGCCGCCAGCGGCTGGGATGAAGAGCGCGTATTACTTTACGCCGCTGCAGCGGAAAAAAATTCCGAACACCCCTTGGGCGAAGCTATCGTCCGGGAAGCCAGGGCCCGTGGCTTAGAGCTGGAAGATGCGGCTGAGTTTCGGGCCATACCGGGCCGCGGAGTAGAGGCCTTCTGGCGGGGAGAAAAGATCCTTTTGGGCAACCGGCGGCTCATGGCCGAACTGGGGATAGATATAAACTGGCTTCTTCCCTGGGCTGAAGAATTAGAAGAACAAGGAAAGACGGCCATGTTCCTGGCGGTGGCTGGGAAGCCGGCCGGAGTTATTGCCGTGGCCGATACCCTCAAGGAATATGTGCCGGAAGCCGTCGCACGCCTGAAGGCTATGGGCATCCAGGTGGCCATGATTACCGGCGATAACCGGCGCACGGCTGAAGCCATCGCCCGGCAGGCGGGCATCGACCGGGTGCTGGCCGAAGTACTTCCCCAGGATAAGGCCGGCGAAGTAAAGAGGCTCCAGGAACAGGGACTTAAAGTGGCCATGGTGGGCGACGGCATCAACGATGCGCCGGCCCTGGCCCAGGCCGACGTGGGCATCGCCATCGGCAGCGGTACCGATGTGGCCAAGGAGACGGGTGAGATCATCCTTATTAGAAATGATATCCGCGATGTGGTGGCGGCCATCGAGATAGGCCGGGCCACCATGGGCAAAGTGCGGCAAAATCTCTTCTGGGCCTTTATCTACAACACTTTGGGTATCCCTATAGCCGCCGGCATCCTCTATCCATGGACAGGTCTCATTGTGAGCCCCGAGCTGGCCGCTTTCTTTATGGCCACCAGTTCAGTATCCGTGACCTTAAATACCCTGCTATTAAAGCGCTTTGAACCCTCTACGAAGGCTGAAAAGGCGCGGGCGGCGGACAAAGCTAAGTATAAGTACGCTTGAAGTAGTCCTGGATCCGGTATAACCTGCCGCCGAGGCGGTTTCGGCATCAATCAAGTAAGGAGTACCGGCCAAGACGTTGGAAGGGGGGCTGAGATGGCTAATCACCTCGATACACACCGAGCGGCCCGAATCAGCGCGCTGCTTTATACAGGAATTTCCCTGGTTGCAGCTCTGCTTTTTCTTCTGCTAACCTACGCTACAGGCAAAGCCTATACCCCGGTGGCCCGCTACGGCGGCGCGGCCTGGGTTTTCATCCTAACGATGATCATAACCATGCCCTTAGTTATCCCCTGGGTGCAGAAGCGATACCGCAAGTAAACCTTAGGTAGGTTAACCCTGGGCTGCAGACCACGGGCTGAGGCGGCATGAGGCCTGCGGCCAGATCCTGAGGCACGGAAGCTTCATGAGCCGGGACCCCGCCGGAGCTCGGAAATCGAGCGCCAGTCTTGGTCCGCCAGGCTAGTGGGGCAAGGGGGCTAAAGGACGCCTGGCTAAAAGGTGGGGACAGCTTAGACCATGAGACTGTTGCGTCCGGCAGGTGTACCTGTGGTATAATATGCCTTAAAAGGCTTAACACTTTATAGGGGGTTTGGTAATGCGTGGTTATGGCGACAGTAATTGCTAATATCTTCGGCACCTTGGCCTTTTGGTTTCTCATGGTATGGGCAGGAGGTTACCTTACTTTTCAAGAAATTCTGGCGCTCGCCTTACAACCCCGGGTTCTGGCCTGGACGGGTGTTGCCATTTTGGCCTCTATTATTTGGGTTATACATACCCTGCGCAAACTCGATGCCAATCCTCAGGATTTGCCTGCCATACTGGTACAGTATTTGGCAGTAATGTTTTCTTTTTTTATAATCGAAGGCGTATTGATGCTGACCGGTCGTGACTTGGAAAATACCAAGCTGTGGACGGTTCTGTCTTCGGGTACGGGCGCGGCAGCTTTAGTCACGGGCTGCGCTTTTATGTTGGTGGCCTACTTGCTAGAGTGGAAATACAGCCGTCTTTATTTTGCCGGCGGGGGCACGCGTTTGTACCCCATCTGGATGCGCGTGGCCATAGGCACTGTTCTTATAGCAGGCGGCGCTTCCATGTGTTTGTGGGGAGCGGTAGTGGGCTACTTGAACGAAGAGGTGGCCGTACATTTCTTTTTTTCCCATCTTCCACGGGTGAGCGCACTGGTGGCAGGAATGGTGGGGGCCTATTGTGCCTTTTTGTTTGCCAGTATAGGCAAGAATATGCGGGACCTCTATAAGGCCATGATGGTAACTGCAGGAGCACAACGTCCGGATTTGAGCGTTTCTTTGGGAGTGCCTGCTATAGACGAAATCGGGTATGTGACGAATGGTTTTAATACGTTCATAGCGAGAATAGCTGCTCTGGTCGGGGAAATCGGACGGGCAGGGGAAGACCTGGGACGGATGGCCAATCCCCTGCAGGAAGTGGCCGATACGGTTGCCAGAACAGGCGAGGAAGTAGCCCGGGCAGCGACTCAGGT
The DNA here is from genome assembly GCA_003509545.1 of Peptococcaceae bacterium. Classification (GTDB taxonomy): domain Bacteria; phylum Bacillota; class DSM-521; order Neomoorellales; family Neomoorellaceae; genus UBA12545. The sequence continues at coordinate 9,604 of DOLC01000024.1, read as the reverse complement.
AGCTACAGGAGCTGATGACCAGAACGCACAAATACAGTCCCTCAATGAAACCTCCGAGAGTTTACAGGCCACAGCCAGGGAACTCTTTGAGGCGGCAAACGAAATAAAGGGCGCCGCGAAGGATAGTGTGGAGGCGGCTAAGCGGGGCCGAGAAGAGGCCGAGGTGTTGATTTCTGCGGTCAAATCTTTAGAGGAAATAAGTCTGATTACAACAACTTCAGTAGAGCTTATGGCGAACTCGGCAAGGCGTATTGAGGAAGCCCTCCGAGTGATTACAGGAGTAGCCGACCGAACCAACCTGCTAGCTTTGAACGCCGCTATAGAGGCTGCGCGGGCGGGAGAAAACGGCCGGGGATTCGCCGTAGTAGCTGAGGAAGTGCGCAAGCTGGCCGCTACTGCGGGTCAGGCCGCAGCGGAAATCGCTGCTCTGAGTACTGAGGTGCAGGAGAGAATAGCCGCCGTAGAAAAGGCGGTAGCAGAGGAGAGCAGCTCCGTCAAAGGTTCGGGAAAGGCCCTGGAATCCCTGGCGGCGGTCTTAGAGGAGATACTCGCCCGGTCGGACCAGGTAGAAACCTTGGCCTCTAAGGTGAGGGAAGCGGCCGGGCGGGTAAAGGACGTAGCCGACATTGTGGCCACAGGCGCGGCCGCTCTGTCCACAGTATCCCAGGGAACGGCCGTTTCGGCCGAGGAGGTTGCAGCTTCAGCCGAGGAGCAGGCAGCTACCGCTGCTACCCTGCGGGAAAATATAGATAATCTCCAAACCATCACTTCTTCTATAGTTAACCTTGTGAGCCGTTTCCAGCTACCATCTTAACTGGTGCCGAGATATTTCGACCTTCCATCTCTGGCACTTGCGGCGCGGGCAACAAATTTACCCCGGCCGCGACCGGGTGCCCCCTGAAAAGAGGGCAAGGGCTATAAAGTTGCCCTTAATTTTTTTCTCTGTTATAATGTTCCCGTGGTAAATCAGCCCAGGGTGGTGGAATAATGCGCCTTAGCAAGAAAGAAGTAGAGCATGTGGCATTGCTGGCGCGGCTTCATCTCTCCGAGGAAGAAAAGGAATCCTATACCCACCAGCTCAACGCCGTCATGGACTACATGGAAAAATTGAGGGCCCTCAACACGGAGGGCGTAGAGCCGACGGCCCACGTCTTACCTTTGCGCAATATATTCCGGGAAGACGCGGTACGGCCGGGATTGCCCCGGGAAAAAGCCCTGGAGGGAGCGCCTGCAGCCAGGGAAGGACAGTTTAAGGTACCGCGCGTAGTTTAGCCTGCGGTGGACTAGGAAAGGGAGGGCTACAGGTTTGGAACTTTTTTATCAGAGTGCCTATGAGGTGAGCCGCCTTCTGGCCCGCAAGGAAATAGGTGCGGAAGAACTGACCCGTGCTGTCCTGGACCGGATAGAGGGGGTGGAGGGGCAGGTCAAAGCCTTTGTAACTTTGACGCCGGAGGCGGCCCTGGAGCAGGCCCGGGCCATCGATGCGGCCCGGGTGAGGGGGGACGACCTGGGACCTCTGGCGGGTATACCCATGGCTCTTAAGGACAACCTTTGCACGGAAGGCGTACGCACCACCTGCTCTTCCAAAATGCTGGAAAACTGGGTGCCGCCTTATGATGCCTTTGTGGTCAAAAAGCTTAAGGAAGCGGGAGCCGTTTTGCTGGGCAAGCTTAACATGGATGAGTTCGCCATGGGATCCTCCACGGAGAATTCCCGGTTTTTCCCTACCCGCAATCCGTGGGATTTGGAACGGGTACCCGGAGGCTCTAGCGGCGGGCCTGCGGCGGCGGTGGCTGCCGGAGAAGCCTTTTACTCCCTGGGTTCGGATACCGGCGGGTCCATCCGGCAACCGGCCTCCTTTTGCGGCGTGGTGGGTATGAAGCCCACTTATGGCCGAGTTTCCCGTTCCGGCTTAGTGGCCTTTGCTTCTTCCCTGGACCAGATCGGGCCCTTTGCCCGGGAGGTGACCGATTGCGCTTTAGTATTGCAAGCCATTGCTGGACATGATCCGGCGGATTCTACCTCCGGCGACCTCCCGGTTCCCGATTACCTGGGAGCCCTGCAGGCAGATATAAAAGGTATTAAGGTGGGTGTACCCAAAGAATATTTTGTTGAAGGAATAGAACCTGAAGTAGCCAATCTGGTGCGCTGGGCCATCGACCGGCTGGCCGACCTGGGGGCTATCTGTGAAGAAATCTCCCTGCCCCATACGGAGTATGCCCTGCCGGCCTACTACCTAGTGGCCACGGCGGAAGCTTCCAGCAACCTGGCCCGCTATGATGGTGTGGCTTACGGTTTCCGGTTGCCGGGTAAGGATCTTGTGGACATGTATGTCAAGACGCGCAGTGAGGGCTTCGGCCCCGAAGTGAAGCGACGCATAATGCTGGGGACCTATGCTTTAAGTAGCGGCTACTATGACGCCTATTACTTAAAGGCCCTCAAAGTGCGCACCCTTATACGCCGCGACTTCGAGGAAGCCTTTCAGCGCTACGATATCCTTGCTACGCCTACTTCACCTACCGTAGCCTTCCGCCTGGGAGAGCGGATTACCGATCCGTTGGCCATGTATTTGTCCGACCTGTTCACCTGCCCGGTAAACATGGCAGGATTGCCGGCCATTTCTATACCCTGCGGTTTCAGCCAGGGCTTGCCGGTGGGCTTGCAGCTTATTGCCAAGCCCTTCGCGGAAGAAACCCTGTTGCGCGTGGCTTATACCTTCGAGCAGGCCACTGCGAGTAGCCGGCGGTGGCCTCAGTTGGGAGTGGTGGCCTGATGGAATACGAAGCGGTCATCGGCCTGGAAGTCCATGTAGAGTTAAAGACGGAATCCAAAGCTTTTTGCAGTTGTACGACAGCCTTCGGCGGTGAACCCAACACCCACGTCTGCCCCGTCTGCTTGGGACTACCGGGCGTGCTGCCGGTTATCAACCGGCGGATGGTGGAATTCGGCCTGCGAACAGCCCTAGCCCTCAATTGTACCATTGCGCCCATGTGTAAGTTTGATCGCAAGAATTACTATTATCCGGATTTACCCAAAAACTACCAGATATCCCAGTACGATATGCCCCTGGCCCGGAATGGCTATCTGGAAATCGAAGTGGACGGGGAGAAGAAGCGGATCGGAATTACCCGCGTCCACATGGAGGAGGACGCCGGAAAGCTCATCCATGTAGAAGGCCCCAACGGAGATTATTCCCTGGTGGATTATAACCGGGCCGGCGTGCCTTTGCTGGAGATTGTATCCGAACCGGATTTGCGGTCGCCCGAAGAAGCCCGGGCTTACATGGAGAAATTAAAGGCTATCCTCGAATATATCGATGTTTCGGATTGCAAGATGCAGGAAGGATCCCTGCGCTGCGATGCCAACGTCTCAGTGCGTCCCAAGGGCGCCACGTCCTTTGGAACCAAAACCGAAGTGAAGAATATGAACTCTTTTCGCGCCCTGCAACGGGCCCTAAGCTATGAAATCCAGCGGCAAATCGAGTTGCTGGAAAAGGGAGAGCGGGTAGTGCAGGAGACGCGGGCCTGGGACGAAGACAAACAGGTAACCTATACCATGCGGAGCAAGGAAGAAGCCCATGATTATCGCTATTTCCCCGAGCCGGATTTGGTACCCCTGGCCATTGACCAGGAATGGATCGAAAAGGTGAGGGCGGGACTGCCGGAACTACCCGATGCCCGTCGGGAACGGTTGGTGCGCCAATACGGGCTGCCGGAGTATGATGCCGGTATCATCACCGGTTCCCGGGCCCTGGCGGACTACTTTGAACGGGCGGTAGCCCTCTTCCCCGACGCCAAACAGGTCAGCAACTGGCTCATGGGCGACTTCTTACGCCTCCTCAACGCCCAAGGCCTGGAACCTAACCAGGCGCCTGTAACCCCGGAGAATTTAGCGGAGCTCCTCAAGCTCCAGGAGGAAGGCGTAATCAGTATTAAGATTGCCAAGCAGGTTTTCGAAGAAATGTTTGCCACCGGCAAGGGCGCGCGGGAGATTGTCCAGGCCAAGGGATTAGTCCAGATCAGCGATGTGGCGGAGCTGACACCCATTGTAGAAAGGGTGCTGGCCTCCCATCCCAAGGTTGTGGAGGACTACCGCAACGGTAAGGAGAAGGCCCTCGGTTTCCTGGTGGGCCAGGTTATGAAGGAAACTAAAGGCAAGGCCAACCCGTCCCTGGTGAATAAGCTTCTCAAGGAACGCTTGTAAAGGGGGGGCGGGAGCTTGGCCTGGCAAGGCGTGCTTTTCGATTTAGATGGCACTCTCCTGGATACATCGGATCTGGTCATCAAATCTTTCCAATATACACTGGCGCCCCACCTGGGGAGAACGATAGATGCCGAGGAGGTCTATCCTTACTTTGGAGCACCCTTGCGGGAGGGATTAGCAGCTTTTCTACCCGAGAAGGTGGAGGAGATGCTTCCGGTTTACCGCCGCTACAGCCAGGAGCATTTTGACAATCTGGTTTGTCTCTGTCCCGGTGTCAGAGAGGGTTTAGAAGAGCTGCGGCAGGCCGGAATTAAGCTGGGCATCGTTACCTCCCGGGTGCGGGATACCACCCTCTACGGTCTGCAGCTCTTTGGATTGCTGGACTTTTTCCAAGCCATTGTGACCATGGAAGATGTAGAAAACCACAAACCGGGGCCGGAGCCGGTCCTGCGGGGGGCAGAGCTCCTGGGCTTACCACCGGCGGCCGTGTTGATGGTGGGAGACAGTCCTAACGACATTGCCGCGGCCAGGGCGGCCGGTGTGATCGCAGTGGCCGCGGGATGGAGTCGCGTGCCTTGCCGACGCTTGCTGGAGGCGGGTCCAGATTTCTGGGTGGATTCCATGGAGGAACTGGTGGACCTGGTATTAGGCAGTGCGGACATTGTAGGGAAGGCGAGGGCGAGAGGATGCTGAGCTTTTTCCGGGAACTCAAGGAGGCCCTGGACCACAACCGCCCGGCGGTAGCGGCCGCCATCGTGAGGGTTTCCCCGGGAGGGTATCCGGCGGTCAAGCCGGGTGGAAGGAGGCTCTACTACACTAACGGCGAAGGCTGCGGTAGCCTGGGGGACCCCCGGCTGGACGCCCTCGTGGCGGCGCGGGTGCCGGAGGTTTTTGCCCGGCGGCGGCCACAACTGGTCAGCCTCACTCTGGAGGACAACGAAGTGGAGGTGTTCCTGGAGCCGGTATTGCCGGAGCCCAAGATTCTAATTTTAGGTGGGGGCCATGTAGGGCAAAAAGTCGCCGCCCTGGCCAAGGAAGTGGGCTACCGGGTAACGGTAGTGGACGACCGGCCGGCCTTCGCCAACCCGCAGCTCTTTCCCCACGCTGATGAAATCATATGCCGGGACTTCGCAGACGCCCTCCAAAACATCCAGATTGATCCGGCCACCTATGTCGTTATTGTGACCCGGGGACATCGCCATGATTACGAATGTTTGCGGCAGGTGATTGGCTCTCCAGCCGCTTATATCGGCATGATCGGCAGCCGGCGCAAGGTCCAGGGCGTCAGGGCACGGCTCTTGGCCGACGGAATACCCCAGGAAGCCCTGGACCGGGTGCACGCTCCCATCGGAGTGGACATCGGGGCGGAAACGCCGGGAGAAATTGGGGTAAGCATCTTGGCGGAAATTATCAGGGTATATCGTGAAGGTAGATAGAACTTGATTGCGGAAATTTCACTAGAATAGAAGGAAAATGACCAAACATGTTGTATTAGGATGTAAGTAGTGATCTAGCAGGTGGGGGCCCCAATGGATAAAGAACTGGTGAATACCATAGTTAATTTATTGGAACAGGGAGAAACTTTCGTCCTGGCTACCATAGTACGGACCAAAGGTTCCACTCCCCGGGAAGCAGGTTCCGGCCTCGTCGTCCTGCCCGATGGCAGGATGTTCGGTACCATCGGCGGCGGCTGTGCCGAGGCTGAAGTGCGGCAGCGGGCGCTGGAGGTATTGCAAGACGGAAAGGCGGGAGTGGTCCGCGTGGATCTCACGGCCGAGGTTGCCGAAGACGAGGGTATGGTATGCGGAGGGATTATGGACGTGTTCTTGGAGCCTTTAGGAGGTAAGACATGCTAGGGAAAAAAATCCGTCAAATCCGCCGGGACAGGGGCATGAGCTTAAAGGACGTGGCAGAAAAGACCGGACTTACCTCTAGTTTCTTAAGTCAGGTAGAGCGGGACCTGGCCGACCCTTCGATAACTTCCCTCCGCAAAATAGCGGAGGCCCTGGAAGTACCTATCTTTTACTTCCTTCTAAATCATGAGGATCACAGCCCCGTAGTCCGGCGGGACAAGCGTAAAGTCTTAAAGTTTCCCCAGTCTCATCTAACCTATGAACTGCTGTCTCCTGATCTCAACCGTAAAATGGAAATCATGATGGCCCGCCTGGAGGCGGGGGCCGTCAGCTGCGACGAACCGCTCTCCCACCCGGGGGAAGAGTGTATTGTGGTCCTGCAGGGTTGTATGGAAATCGAGATCGGAGGAGAAGTTTACCGCCTGGAGGAAGGAGATAGTATTTATTACTATGCCGCCGTCCCCCACAAGCTATGGAATCCCGGAGATAAAGAACTGGTGTTTTTATCGGCTATGACTCCTCCTCTATTTTAGCCCTTTGGGTGGTGGGAACCCTCCCATGGAGCTCCAGGCCGGTCTGGGATTGGGTGAGAAGGAAATAGTTACTCTGGTGGGGGCAGGGGGTAAGACCTCTGCCCTTATTTGTTTGGCCCGGGAACTGGTGGCCCGGGGCAAACGGGTGATAGCCACAACCACAACTAAAATGCTGGCAGAACAGGCCCGCGTTCTCGCGGAACCCCTGTGCCGGGCGGATATTGCCGAGCTGGTGGCCGGGGTGGCAGCCGAGCTTGCCCGTTCCCCCCTGGTGACCTGCGGACGGGGCCTAGGGGCCGAGGGTAAGCTCCTGGGAGTGGCTCCGGAAGCCGTCGCCCGCCTTGCCGGCCTGCCGGCGGACTACATCCTTATCGAAGGGGACGGAGCAGCCGGAGCCTTCCTCAAGGTACCGGCGGCCCATGAGCCGGTTATTCCCGCGGTGACCACCCTGGTAGTTACGGTTATGGGATTGGAGGTCATGGGTCACCTCCCGGCGAAACCGTGGGTGCACCGCGCAGAACTTATCCCGAGCCTATGGGGAGCAGAAGAAGTACCTCGCCAGGTCGACGTTGAGCTGGCTGCCCACCTCTTAACCCACCCCCAGGGGGGCCGCAAAGGAGTACCTCCCGGAGCCCGCTGGGCGGTGCTTCTGAACCAGGCCGAGGAGGATTCCGCCCAGAGGGCCGGCAGGCTCCTGGCCGGTAAACTGTTGGAGAGAGGTGCCGAGATGGTGGTCCTGGGGGCGGTAAGGACCCAGGCCCCGGTGAGGCAGGTCCTGCGGTCCCCCGGTTTCCCTGCCGGCCGCGTGGGGTCAATAATCCTGGCGGCCGGTGAAAGCCAGCGCTACGGCGCGCCCAAACAGCTGGCGCCTTGGCGGGACAAGACCATGCTGCAGCACGTTGTGGAAGTGGCTCTGGCGTCGGAGTTGGGCGAAGTGGCCGTCGTCCTCGGCCACGCGGCTAGCGAAATAGCCGGGACTTTGCAACAGTACCCGGTAAATCTGGTCTACAACCCTGCCTACCGGGAAGGCATGAGCACTTCTCTGCGAGCCGGGTTGACGGCCCTTTCCCCCGGTGCCACCGGTGCCCTGTTTATCCTGGCGGACCAACCGGGGATCACTCCCTCCGTCCTTAGGGCTTTGGCGGATGCTTACGTGCGTTGCGGCAAGAAGCTGGTAGCCCCTTGGTACGGGGGGAGGCGGGGCAACCCGGTGCTGGTGGACAGCGACCTCTGGGAAGAACTTAGCCGTCTCCAGGGTGACCAAGGCGCTCGCTCCCTTTTTGAACTCCGTCCGGAAGAAGTGGGCCTAGTGCCGGTGGATTGCCCCGGTGTAACTTACGATATCGATACCCCCGCCGATTACCGGCGCTGGGTGGAGGGAACAAAGATAGAGGAAGGGGAATAGGCTTATGGGCCGGGAAAACCTGGTGGTCATCAAGGGAGCCGGGGATCTGGCCAGCGGCGTGGCGCACCGCCTATGGCGGGCAGGATTTCAAATAATCATGACCGAAATACCTCAGCCTACAGTGATAAGGCGGACGGTAGCCTTTGCCGAAGCCGTTTATGAGGGTGTGGTAGAGATAGAAGGTCTTCGAGGAAGGCTGGTAAGGGATGGCGAAGAAGCATGGCAGGTGGCTTCCCGGGACGAGGTGGCCGTCCTGGTCGATCCCCAAGCCGGCGTAGTCAATGAACTGCGGCCGCAGGTGGTGGTCGACGCCATCATGGCCAAAACCAACGTAGGAACGTCTATGGATCAAGCCCCCATAGTCATAGCCTTGGGACCCGGCTTCCGGGCCGGCCGCGATGCCCATGCGGTCATCGAAACCATGCGGGGCCATTACTTGGGGCGCGTTATTTTCCACGGTGAGGCTTTACCCAATACCGGAGTACCCGGCGAAGTGGGCGGCTACAGCTCGGAGCGGGTAATAAGGGCTCCGGCGGAGGGAAAATTTCAGGGGCTTAAAAGGATCGGGGATTGGGTCCAGGCGGGGGAAGTAGTAGCAACCGTTGAAGGAGTACCGGTGGTGAGCGCTATAGACGGGATCCTGCGCGGGATGCTGCACGACGGCTTGCGGGTTACCCCAGGCATGAAGGTAGGGGATGTGGATCCCCGGGCACAACGGGAGCATTGCTTTACCATCTCCGACAAGGCGCGGGCCATAGCCGGAGGAGTCCTGGAAGCTATTTTGTTTTTCCAGAATCGCAGGATTATAAGTCTATCCTCACCTTAGTCCTAGGGAAAAGGGTGCACGTAAGGGAGTAGGAAGCAAAAAAGGGATCCTAAACTGGACTAATATAGAAGAGGATTGACAAAAGGGTTCAACAATGTTAGTTTTAAAGCGAAGGTAAAGGAACCGAAGACATGCTCCTTGCATGCCCCTAATTTAATCATACGGGAGGGGAACAGGGGCTTAATCTTTGTCTTGAGGAATTGGACTTTCGGTTTTGGACAAGTAATAATGGGCGATATTATATTCATATAATGATTTGTTCCCGGGGGAGGTGACGCCTTACGAGCAAGGAAGAGGAAACTATCTTGATTACGGGCTACGCCAGGCTACCTTCCACCATCACAGCATATAAACTCTATGAGGTTGTAGGTGTAGCGGTAGAAGTCAGGCCCAGTGATGGAGAGATTTTAGATGTTGACTGTAGCTTGGCTACGAGTGTGGCCCGCAGAATAGTAAGGGAAATAGCCTTGGGTTACCGGTTAAGTGATGGTATCGAAGAGCTGGTGGAAAAGATCGAACGGCGTTACTGTGGTAGCGCCCGTAAAGCAGTAGTGATGGCCTTTCGCGCGATACACGAAAAGTACGTTGCTTACCGGCAGGGAAGAGCATTATAGGGAAGGCAGCGCCTCCGGGAATTTTATATTATGATGAAAAATGTGAGGCATTTGCGTTGTGGCCGAAATTTTGGAGGGCACTGACATAATCTTACAGAAGCAACCCTGTAATCAATAGGGTAGGCGCCTCTGATCGGAAGAGCGTCGTGTTGGGAAAGAGGGTAGATATC
>DOLC01000132.1 GCA_003509545.1 Peptococcaceae bacterium | reverse complement strand
GGCAGTTGACGCTGTAGTATTAATTAAAACCTACCGATACTTTTTGATAATTATCCTTGTCGACCTGGTGATATCCATCCTTCATCCCAATACCGGTCTGACTATTTTTAAATACACCGCTAGCAACTTTGCCGAGATGCTGGCCATAATCCCGCCTATTTTTCTTCTCCTAGGCCTCCTGGACGTCTGGGTACCGCGGGAGACCATTATCCGCTATGTGGGCGAGGGCTCCGGTCTAAAGGGCATTATCCTAAGCATCGGACTGGGGGCGGCTGCCGCCGGGCCCCTCTACGGTGCCTTCCCGGTGGCCGCCGTCATGGCCAAGAAGGGCGCCAAATACAGCAATATTATTATCTTCCTCTGTTCCTGGTCGACTTTAAAGATCCCCATGTTTTTATTTGAAATGTCGGCCTTAGGAATAAAATTCGCCCTCACCCGCTGGCTGATCAACATCCCCGGAATACTGGCCATTGCTTATCTTATCGACCGCCTTATAGGCGCGGAAGAGAAAGCGGAATTTTACCGGCGCCAGACGGCAAATCCTTAGTTTAGCCCAACATCCCCTGCAGGGCGTTGTGGCGTTCAATATGGTCCAGCCCTGACAGGGTAGGGAATCATGGGGGAGTATCTCGCCGCTGGGTAACGTCCATGAGGGCGAGGGTTTCGGCAATCTCCTTGGCGATAATATCCCCCACCAGGTCCAGTAAGTCGACTGGGCGGGGATCTTTGATGCGGTAGATCACCCGCAAACCATCCTTGGTGGCCTCGACAATGTCTTGCTTGCGCAAAACGGCCAGGTGCTGGGAAATGTTGGGCTGTTCCAATTCCAACTCTTCTATTAGCTCACATACGCAGCGTTGACCATGGCGCAAGAGTTCTATTATCCGTAGCCTGGTGGGGTGAACCAGAGTTTTAAATACTCCGCCTTTAACGTATGAATCCGTTCCATCGTTACAACCTCTTATATACTTAGAATATTTTACTATGTACAGGCTATAATTTATATCTACCTTTGTCAAGTAAACTCTTAATCCAGCCGTATCGCAAGCAGCCTAGGCGGACCGCCCTCTAGGTTGCTTATACTGTCCGGTGACACACACTGTCCGGTCACCTGGCGTATCCCCAGTTTTCAGCCTGCTTTGGCTTACGCTCGCAAAGGCCTCCCTCGCGGGCCAAACTAGCTCTCGGCCTCAAGCTCCGGCGGACTTCCCGGCAGGATTTAAGCATCCTGCCTCAGTTGCCGGCCGCAGGTCTCTCATGCCCTCGGGTCCGCCTCCGCTTTCGGCCTCGTTAAGTTTGGCTACCGCGAAGGCTTGCTCGCTCGCTTTCAAGCCAAAGCAGGGCCGCCCGGCGAAAACTGGGGATACCTTAGTCCGGTCACCCCTTGACACTGCGGGGCGCATAACCTATAATAAACGTCATAAGCATTGCCCCTCTAGGTATAGGGGTCTGAGGTGATTTTAAATGGACTATACCGCTCGCGAGTACTGGCACGGCATCATCAAGATGTGCCTGTCGCGTTTTTTTATCCTGCGCGTCCTCTATACCCAACCCATGCACGGCTACCAGATAGCCCGCACCGTAGCCGAAGTTACCAGGGGCTGCTGCACTCCCACGGAGGGGACGATCTATCCGGTTCTTCGGGAATTCGAGGAAGGCGGCTACGTAACTTCTACCATTGAGACAGCCGGGGGTCGGGAGCGCAAGGTGTATACCCTGACGCCTAAAGGACAAGAAGCCTTTCGCGTCGCCGTGGAGGCCTGGCGGGAGGTTACTGATTATATTTGGGAGGCGATAGAGATGCACGAAAATAATAACGAACGAGAAGGCTCTTGCTGCTCCATGCAGAACTCGAACAGTTGTTGCTGTGGCCTTCCAGCACCGGGCAGTCCGGAAAAAACTGCAGGGCAAGAACTCGAGACATCGCCCGCAACCCTCTATAGCAGACGCGCCATTGACATCGAATTCCTCTACCTGGACCTGGATTCCTGCACCAGGTGCCGGGGCACGGAGCGTAACCTGGAAGAGGCCCTCAATGAAGTGGCCGGGGTATTACAGGCTACCGGGATCAAGGTTAATCTAAAAAAGATCCACGTCCAGACGGAAGAACAGGCCCTGGCCCTCGGATTCGTCAGCTCTCCCACCATTCGCATCAACGGCCGGGATATCCAACTAGACGTAAGGGAAAGCCTATGTGAATCCTGCGGCGACCTTTGCGGCGAGGACGTCGACTGCCGCGTCTGGGTATATCAAGGCAGAGAATATACCGAAGCTCCCAAAGGGATGATCATTGAGGCCATCCTGAAGCATGTTTACGGCGGCGAGAAGGAAGCCCCGGCACCCAAGGAACCCCTTAAGGAACTGCCTGAGAATCTAAAACGCTACTTCGCAGCCAAGCTCCGAAAAGAAGCATAGGCGGCCACACCCATTTCCGCCAGGGGGTTCATCACGTTTTGTTCAAAGGCCTTGAACCGTGTGTATCCCGTACTTAAACCCTACGGCCCCTGATACCCCCGCCGTGAAGGCGGCGGGTCGGCCCCTACACCAGTTCTAGGTCCACCTGCCGGGCCTCGACACTGACCCGAACCACCTGAACTTGCACCCTCTGGCCGATGCGAAAGGATTTGCGGGTATGGGAACCCACCAAGGCCATCTGGTCCTCCTGGTAGTAGTAGTAATCGTCCGTCAGGGTGGAGACATGGACCAGCCCTTCAGCGGTATTCTCCAGCTCGACAAAGAATCCGTAAGGTACTACTCCGCTGATGGTACCGGGATAAACCTCCCCCACCCGCTCCTTCATATATTCCACCACTTTCAAAAGGAGAGATTCCCTCTCCGCCTCTTCGGCGATCCTCTCCTGTTCCGACGCCCGGGCCGCCGCCTCGGCCACCAACACTTTGAGCTTTTCCAGGCGCCGGGGATGAAGCTTCCCCTTGGCCAGGGCTTCCCGCAGGATCCGGTGGACCACCAGGTCAGGATAACGGCGTATCGGCGAAGTAAAGTGGCAGTAGTACTGGGAGGCCAGGCCAAAATGGCCCAATGCTCCCGGAGCGTAACGCGCCCGCATAAGGGAGCGAAGAATAACGGTATTGATAACCCGTTCCTCAGGCCGGCCTTTCATTTCTTTTATGATGCGCTGCAGGACTCTCGGATGGATGCGTCCCTCCGCATCCCTGCGGATCCGGTATCCCAGGGGTCCCAAAAAGCGGTTCAATTCCTCGAGCTTATCCGGGGCAGGCTCCTCGTGCACCCGATAGATAAGGGGTATATCCAGAAAATGGAGATGACGGGCGACCACTTCGTTGGCCAGGACCATAAATTCCTCGATAATCCTTTCAGCTATGCTTCGCTCTACCCGAATTATATCCACGGGCCTACCCTTCTCGTCCAGGACGACCTTAGCTTCCGGAAAGTCAAAGTCTATGGCTCCCCTCTTCATTCTCTTCTCGTACAAGATCAGGCAGAGGGCCTCCATAAGGCGGAAGTCTTCCACCAGCTCACGGTAGCGGGCCATGAGGTCGGAATCCCGGTCTACCAAGATGCGTCGGACGGCATCGTAAGTCATGCGCTCCCGAACGCGGATGACGGAGGGAAAGATTTCATAATCCACCACCTTTCCCTGGGGAGAAACTTCCATAACCACCGACATGGCCAGCCGATCCGCACCGGCATTCAAACTGCAGATCCCATTGGAAAGGCGGGCGGGCAACATGGGAATAACCCGGTCGACCATATAGACGCTTGTCCCCCGGCGGAAGGCCTCCTTATCCAGGGCACCGCCCTCCTTGACGTAATAGCTCACATCCGCTATGTGCACCCCCAGGAGGAAATTGCCGCCGGGCAGGCGCTCAATGGAAACCGCATCGTCCAGGTCTTTAGCATCGGCCCCGTCGATAGTAACCAGCCGCCAATCCCGCAGATCCCTCCGCCCCTCCAGGTCGGCGGGTGTAATTTCCTCCTTAATTTTTCTGGCCTCCCGCTTTACGGCGGGGGGAAATTCCGGGTCCAGACCGTACTTCTTGATGATGGAGAGGACGTCCACGCCGGGTGCGCCTGCCGGGCCCAAAACCTCGATGATCCTTCCCTCGGGATTCCGGCGCGCCTCGGGCCAGCGGGTGATCTCCACCACCACCTTGTCCCCGTGCCCGGCCCCCTTACTCTCGTCCAAGGGCACAAAAATGTCTTGCTGCAGGTGGGGATCGTCGGGTACTACAAAGGCCACCCTCCGGTTGCGTTCGTAGGTGCCGACTACCCGGGAATTAGCCCGTTTGAGGACGCGGATGACCTCCCCCTCCCGGCGCCGCGTCCCGTGGTCGGGCAGCAGCCGGACTAGGACTAAATCCTGATGCATGGCTCCGTTGAGGTTGGCGGAGCTGATGTATATGTCCTCCTGGGCTCTATCCAGGGGCAACAGGAAGGCAAAGCCCCGGGGCGACACCTGCAGTTTCCCGGCCGCCAGGCCCATTTTCTCCGGCACGCCGTATTTGTTCTTCCTGGTCCGCACCACCCTTCCTTGGGTTTCCAGTTCGTGCAACAATTCCTGCAGCGCCTGGTAATCTATCCCCAAGGTTTCCCCCAGTTCTTCCAGGGTCATGGGGTGGTAGGATTTATGCCGCATAAAATCCAGAATCTTTTCTGCTTCCATGGAGTCCACCGTCCGCTCTGTCTAGGTTAGGCCTTTATTCCCTTTGGTGTTAATTTTACCAGATCGCGTCGCGGGGGAACACCCGGCGGAAGGGATACACCTTTTCCGACCCGTTTAAGGACTACAATAGGGGTCTGTTCGTCTTCATTCCCGAAGGGATTATCCCGCAAAGCCTCCTTTACGGTGTCGGCATAGAGTTTATTGCTTATGCCGATAATATCCACACACCCCAGGTCGTTCACGTCTGCTATGACCACTTCGGCCCCCGTAGCTTTCTTGATGTCCTTCGCCACCTTATTAGGTTCCTTGGGTCCCAGCACCACATGGCGTTCATAGGGATACATGGTACCGGCGACATCGTCTATCAACGCCAGCTCCCTGCCCGCTACTATATAGAAGAGTCCCTTCTTGCCCAGGATTTTCCCTATCGCCGCGGCGGCACAACCGGCCAGAATGCGAAGGCGACCTACTTCGTCAATGGCCAGCTGCATGGCCACCGGGGTGGCCAGGCTCCCGCTCTTGGTGGGAAAACGGCAGAGGAAACGGGCCAGCCGCCCCGGTCGCACGGTTTCCGGGAGAATTGCCCGGCCCTGGGTAATGGCCACTGCGCTTTCGGCCAGGGCGATGACATCGCCCGGGGCCGCTATTCCCTCGGTGTAGCGCCTGGCCACCTCTACAATATCGTCCTTTTCCGTCAGAACGTGGGTGCGGATGGGTATTGTGGCCGCAAACCTTGTGGCCGGCACCCTCTTAGTTCTTCCCATGGCCTAGCTTACCCCTTTTGGGCAAAGTGAAAGAAACCGTTGACGGTGGCTACGGCCAATTTGCGATGAAAATACGGGTTGCGCAAAATGCCTTCGTCCACCCAGTTCGTAATGGTCACCGTCTCCACCAAGAGCCCCTGCCTATCACCCAGCACGGCCAGGTCCAGGCAGGGCCTTATGCCGCGGCCCGGTATCTTGGTCTTGGCCGTGATCTCTTCCAGGACCAGGCCGGCCAGGACGTCGCCGCCTTCCGCCCGGGGGTTGTAGAGGACGGCGGCCCCCCGAACGTTGCGGTCCTCCGCGCCGTGGGTATGCAGGCTTATAAAAAGAGAAGTATCGGCCGTCACCTTCGCGCACCGCTCCTGCCAGGAGGGGTTCTCCTCCGGAGCCCGGGTTATGACGACTTCCGCCCCCAGGCGCTTCAATTCCCCGGCCAGAACCCGGGAGGTGGTCCACACCACATCCTTCTCCCACAGGTCCACCGGCCCCCGGAAGCCGCCGTCCCCGCCCCCGTGGCCTGGATCCACTACCACCCGCCTGCCCCGGTAAAACTTCTTCAGGGGCTCCCGGCTGAAGCGCAGGACGGCCCGGGCCGGCGGCCCTTCCTCCAGGGTGGTGAACACCTCCGTCTCCGTTTGTAACACCACCTTGAAGGAGACCTCCCCCGCCCCGGGCTCCTCCACCAAAACCTCCCTGATAATTCCATCCCTTACCTCCAGTGGGCCCGTGTACATGTTAACCGCCGCACCGGCCCGAACTTGCCACACTAAAGGTTCGGGGTGTTCCAGGCGGAAGGGAAAGGGTGCCGTCCCTTCGATTGCTAGGATGCTTTCTTCTTCCCCGTCTGGGCCGGGCTCCACCCGGCTGTAGAGGTTGGTAAGACGCGGAACTGCTACCACCCCGCTCCACCTTCTTTCGGGCAACTACTAAACTATAGTATTGCCGGCCCCCTTGTCCGATTACCGATTTTCCGGCCCCGAAGGATTCTATTTATTTCCCCTCCACCCAGCTCCTGGCGCCCGACTCCGCCCGGCGGGCCTTCCCCAACCCGTACGAGAGACCTGGGAGAATCAGAAAGGCCCCAGGCATTCATCCTGGGGCCTCCCCTCAAAAGAAGGATTTCACAGCCCTAATTCACCGGCTATACCCTTCATGGCTTCCAGGCCTATGCGTAAGAACTCCTCCAGCGACAATCCCAATTCGCCGCAGGCGGCTATCTGTTCCCGTTTCGCACCCCGGGCAAAGGATTTCTCCTGGTAGCGGTTCAGGAGAAAAGGTACGTCTACAGGAGCCAGTCTCTTCTCCGGCCGGATGAGGGCCGCAGCTACAATCAGCCCGGTGAGGGGATCGGTAGCATACAGGGCCCGGCTCATGGGATCTTCCCGTGGCAGGCCGTGGACCTCGTTATGGGCCTTGACGGCGTACACGATGTCCGGTTCCAGGCCTGCCCGCTCCAGCATTTCTCCTCCCACCAGACTGTGGCGGTGGGGATCGTCTTTTGTTTCTTCATAGTCGATATCATGGAGGAGCCCGGCCAGGCCCCACTTTTCCTCGTCTTCTCCCAGGTGCCGGGCCAGGGCCCTCATAACAGCCTCGACCGCCAGGCAGTGTTTGAGGAGGTTGGGTGTTCTTATATATTTTTGCAGGAGTTCAAGGGCGTGTTCACGCTGCAATTTCCATCCCTCCGGCCGTGTTTCGCCTTACATAAAGAGCGGGGCGAACACCAGGGAAACAATGGTCATCAGCTTGATGAGGATGTTCATGGAGGGACCCGAAGTGTCCTTAAAGGGGTCTCCCACCGTATCCCCGTTCACGGCTGCCGCATGGGCGGGAGAGCCCTTACCCCCGAACTGGCCTCCTTCGATGTATTTCTTGGCGTTATCCCACGCTCCGCCGGCGTTGGCCATCATTACCGCCAGCAAGAACCCCGACACCAGGGCTCCCGCCAGCAAACCCCCTAGTGCTTCCTTACCCAGCCCCGGTAACAGGCCCACTGCCAGGGGAACGACCACGGCCAGGAGACCGGGTACCAACATCTCTCTTAAGGCCGCCTTCGTGCTGATGTCCACGCAGCGGGCGTAATCGGGCCTGGCCTGCCCTTCCATCAGTCCGGGGATGGTCTTAAACTGCCGCCGCACTTCCTCGATCATGTCGAAGGCGGCGCGGCCCACAGCCTTCATTGTCAGGGCGCCGAAAAGAAAGGGCAGCATCCCTCCGATGAAGAGCCCGGCTATTACCTTAGGATTGGTGAGGTCGATGGAGGTTATCTTGGCCGCCGTAGTGTAGGCGGAAAGCAGGGCCAGGGCCGTCAGGGCAGCCGACCCGATGGCAAAGCCTTTCCCGATGGCCGCGGTGGTGTTCCCTACGGCATCCAGGGTATCGGTGATCTTGCGGACTTCGGGTTCCAGCTCCGCCATTTCGGCAATGCCGCCAGCATTGTCGGCTATGGGGCCGTAGGCATCCACCGCTACGGTGGTGGCAGTGGTGGACAGCATGCCTACCGCCGCCATGGCTATGCCGTAAAGACCGGCAAACTTAAAGGCGGCCAGTATAGCGATGACAATGACGATGATGGGCAAGGCGGTGCTGAGCATGCCCACGCTCAGACCGGAGATTATATTGGTGGCCGTCCCTGTCTGGGAAGCCTTGGCGATTTCCCTCACCGGCGTATAATCCCCGGAGGTGTAGTATTCGGTTATCCGGCCGATGAGCACCCCGGCCACCAGGCCCGCCACCGTGGCCACGAACACCCCCATGCCGGTGTCGGCCGGCAAAAGGCCTGTGGTAACGAAGTAAGTACCCACCACGGCCAGGATGCTGGCCACCATGGTACCGGTGTTAAGGGCCTTCTGGGGGTTGCCGCCCTCTCCGGTACGGACGAAGAAGGCGCCAATGATGGACGACAAGATCCCGACGGCCGCCACCATGAGGGGTACCAGGGTCCCGTTGGGAATACCCAGGGCTGCCGCCAGGGCGATACCGGAAATAATGGAGCCTACGTAGGATTCGAACAAGTCGGCTCCCATACCGGCCACGTCGCCAACGTTATCACCCACGTTATCGGCAATTACCGCCGGGTTGCGGGGGTCGTCTTCCGGAATGCCGGCCTCCACTTTACCCACCAGGTCGGCCCCTACGTCGGCCGCCTTGGTATAAATGCCGCCTCCCACCCGGGCGAAGAGGGCGATGGAGCTGGCTCCCAGGGCAAAACCATTAATAATATTGGGGTTGTCGAAAAGTAGATTGACGATTCCCAGGCCTAGTAAGCCCAGGCCTACCACGCACATCCCCATGACGGAGCCGCCGGAAAAGGCGACGCCCAGGGCAGAGTTCAAGCTCCGGCGGGCCGCATTGGCCGTGCGGACGTTGGCCCTGGTGGCCACGTTCATGCCGATATATCCGGCACCGATAGAACATATAGTTCCCAGGAGGTAAGCAACGGCCGTCACCGGCTGCATGCTCTCGGCACCCTTGGTGGCCACCCCGGCAAGGACTATTAGAGCCGCCATGGCCAGGACAAAAAGCACCAGGGTCCGGTATTCCCGCATAAGGAAGGCCATAGCTCCTTCGTGGATGGCGCCGGCGATCTCCTGCATCCGCGGCGTACCGGGTTCGGCCCGGTTGATGCGCAGGACCAAGTAGTAAGCGAAGGCCAAAGCCAGGATTCCCGCCACCGGCGCTACCAACAGCAAGTTCAATGCCTTCACCCCCTCAAGATGCGCGGCTTAAACTATGGATAAAAGCAGGGTAAACAGCATGAAGGCCGCCGCCAGGCCGGCCGATACCTTGGCCAGAAATTCGTCCAGCCCCTTTTTCTTGCCGAAGATGCTCTCCGCGCCGCCGGCAATAGCCCCCGAAACCCCGGCGCTACGGCCCGATTGCAGCAGGACGGAAGCGATTAAGGCTAGGGCCACCAGAATTTGAAGAATCAGCACTACCGTCTTCAACTTTTTCTCACCTCCCGGTGGGCGGGAAATAGTATAGCACATTTCCGCCAGTAATGACTTTATTTTAGCACATGGAGTGGGAGGAGACAAGGCTTGAGGGCCCTGGCGTATCCCTAGTTTTGATCCCAGGCCTGCTTGGCTTCCGCTCGCAAAGGCCTCCCTCGCGGGCAGGACTTTTGCTTGGCTTAAAGGCTTAAGGCAGTTTCCCAGCAAATTTGGCGTCCTGCCTCAGTTGCTGGCCGCAAGGCTACCTGTGCCTCGGGCCTGCCTCCACCTTTCGCCAAGTTAAGTTTGGCTACCGCGAAGGCTTAATCGCTCGCTTCCAAGCCCAAGCAGGCCTGCCGTGCAAAAAGTGGGGATAACTCAGTTAAGGGCCTGCTTTGGCTTGAAACCGAGGGACTAAAGCCGGGGAGGGGGGGGCGGCCAGACTTCCAGAATGTGATAAACGGAGGCGGCCCCGGGGACCCCGGGGCCCTGAGGCCGGCCACCGGGCGGCGTATTGTATCGAACTTGCCCGGAAGTCCGCCTCCAAGCTTCAAGCCGAAGGAAAAAGGGACGGTTATCTCTTTATGTTGTAAAAAGCCCCCAGCCCGGCATAGGTCGCCGCCAGGTCCAGCTCCTCTTCAATGCGCAGGAGCTGGTTGTACTTGGCCACCCTGTCGGTCCGGCAAGGTGCGCCCGTCTTAATCTGTCCGGCGTTGGTGGCTACTACGATGTCGGCGATGGTGGTATCCTCCGTCTCCCCCGAACGATGGGAAACGATGGCCGTATACCCCGCCCGCTTGGCCATTTCAATGGCCTCCAGGGTTTCCGTCAGGGTGCCGATCTGGTTGACCTTGATAAGGATGGAGTTGGCCACGCCCATCTCAATTCCCCGGCGCAGCCTCTGGGTGTTGGTCACAAAGAGATCGTCCCCCACCAGCTGCACCCGGTCCCCTAGCTTATGGGTTAAGGCCTGCCACCCTTCCCAGTCGTCCTCCGCCAAGCCGTCCTCCAGGGAAATGATGGGATATTTCTCCACCAGGGAGGCATAGAACTCGACCATTTCCTCCGGGGTGCGGGTTACCCCTTCCCCGGCGAAGTGATACAGGCCGTCCCGGTAGAGCTCGGTGGCCGCCACGTCCAGGACCAGGAAGACATCCTCGCCCGCCCGGTATCCGGCCCGGTCTATGGCTTCCAGGATCACCTCAATGGCCTCGACGTTGGAGCTCAAATTGGGAGCGAAGCCCCCTTCGTCGCCCACGGCCGTATTGAGGCCCTTGGCCTTGAGGACTGCCTTGAGGTAGTGGAAAATCTCCGCGCCCATGCGCAGGGCTTCGGCGAAGTTTTCCGCTCCCGTCGGCATGACCATAAACTCTTGAATGTCCACGTTATTGTCGGCATGCTTTCCGCCGTTGAGGATGTTCATCATGGGCACCGGAAGGGTATGGGCGTTAACCCCTCCCAGGTAGCGGTAGAGGGGGAGATCCAAAGCAGCGGCTGCCGCCTTGGCCACGGCCAGGGACACGCCCAGGATGGCGTTGGCCCCCAGTTTGCCCTTGTTGGGAGTGCCGTCCAGCTCGATGAGCTGCTGGTCGACGGCGCGCTGGTCCAGAGCGTCCATCCCCACAATTTCCGGGGCGATGACGGAGTTGACGTTGCTGACTGCTTCCTGCACGCCTTTGCCGAGGTAGCGCTGCCGGTCGTTATCCCTCAGTTCTACCGCTTCGTAGGCTCCGGTAGAGGCGCCCGACGGGACCGCCGCCCTGCCCCGGGCCCCGCCTTCCAGGACCACCTCCACCTCCACCGTGGGATTGCCCCGGGAATCGAGGATTTCCCGGGCATAAATATCGTTAATAATGGTCATGTTAACACCTCCGCTTCTTATGCCTATAGAATTAGATTGCGGCCGGTCATGGCCTCTGGCCGGGCCAGACCCAGGAGGGTCAGTACAGTGGGAGCCACGTCCTGCAGGGAGCCCTCCGCCAGCCTGGCCTGCCGGTAGCCTTCGTGAACCAAAATGAAGGGGACCGGATTGCTGGTGTGGGCCGTATGGGGTTCCCCGTCGGGATCCAGCATTTCCTCGGCATTGCCGTGGTCGGCGGTGACGATGAAGGGCGCCCGGCGGGCCTCCATGGCCGCGGCCAGGCGGCCGAGGCACTCATCCACCGCCTCCAAGGCTCGGATGGCCGCCTGAAGGTCTCCGGTATGCCCTACCATGTCTGGATTGGCGAAATTAAGAACTATAACATCGTAAGCATCAAGCCTCTTAAGGACTTCCTCGGTGACCTCGTAGGCGCTCATCTCCGGCCTCTGGTCGTAGGTGGCTACTTTAGGGGAGGGGACCAGCAAGCGGTCCTCGTTGGGGAAGGGCTCCTCCACCCCGCCGTTAAAAAAGAAGGTAACATGGGCGTATTTTTCCGTCTCCGCAATGCGCAACTGTTTTAAGCCCGCCCGGCTCACTACCTCGCCCAGGGTATCCTTTAAATCCTGGGGCGGAAAGGCCACCGGTGCCTGGATGGTGGCGTCGTACTGGGTGAAACAGACGAAACCCACGTCCGGTTTGCCCCCGGGCCGCTCAAAATAGGGGAAATCATCGTCCACAAAGGCCCGGCTGATCTGGCGGGCTCGGTCGGCCCGGAAATTATAGAAAATAATCCCATCCCCGTCCTGCACCGTAGCCAGGGGGCCGCCGTCCCCCATAATCACCGAAGGTTCCACAAATTCGTCGGTGATATTCCGCCGGTAGGAGGATTCCAGAGCCTCCCGAGCACTCCCGAATCTGGGGCCCTCGCCGAGCACCAGAGCGCGGTAGGCTTTCTCCGTCCGCTCCCACCTGCGATCCCGGTCCATGGCATAATAACGCCCCATGATGGTGGCGATGGCTCCCCGACCCTTTCGACGGCATTCCTCTTCTACGGCCTCTATGTACTGACCCGCACACGCCGGCGGCACGTCCCGGCCGTCCAAGAAGGCATGTATGAACACCCTCTCCACGCCCCGGCGGGCCGCCAGCTCTAGAAGGGCGTAAAGGTGCTCCAGGTGGCTGTGGACACCGCCGTCGGAGAGAAGCCCGAAAAGGTGGAGGGCACCCCCGCGTTCCTTGACCCGGTCCAGAGCCTCCAGCAAAACCCTGTTTTTGAAGAACGACCCGTCGGCGATGGCCCGGCTGATGCGGGTCAGCTCTTGATAGACAATGCGGCCGGCGCCTATGTTAAGGTGCCCCACTTCGGAGTTACCCATCTGCCCCTTGGGGAGACCCACGGCCTCGCCGGATGCGGCCAGCAGGGTATGAGGGAATTCTTTCCACAAACGCCGGAAATTCGGTAGGCGGGCCAGGGCCACGGCATTTCCCCTCTGTTCATCGCTGTAGCCCCAGCCGTCCAGGATGGTAAGCATCAGGGGTTTGTTCATCTCATTCCTCCACAGCTGTATTGACAATGGCGGCAAAGGAAATGGGGTCCAGGCTGGCCCCTCCCACCAGGGCGCCGTCTATGTCAGGCCGCGCCATAAATTCGGCTATGTTCTCCGGTTTTACACTGCCCCCGTACTGGATGCGGCACTGGTCCGCCGCCTCCCGGCCGTAAATGGCAGCCAGCCTCTCTCGGATAAATCCGATGACTTCCTGGGCGTCCTCGCCCGTGGCGTTCCTGCCGGTGCCTATGGCCCAGACCGGCTCGTAGGCGATTACCAGCCGGGCCGCCTCCTCGGGGGTGAGGTCCGCCAATCCCTCTTCCACCTGGCGCCGGCATACCTCCAGGGTCCGGCCGGCCTCCCGCTCGGCCAGGGTTTCGCCCACGCATACAATGGGGGTGAGGCCGGACCGAAAGGCCGCCCGGACCTTTTTCTTAACGGTGGCATCGGTTTCGCCGAAATACTGCCGCCGCTCGGAATGACCGATGATACAATACCGGCATCCCAGTTCCTTTAACATGGGGCCCGAAATCTCGCCGGTATAGGCACCCTCGTCTTCCCAGAAGATATCCTGGGCGCCGATGCTGATATTGGACCCCGCCGCCGCGGCCACGGCCGCGGCCAGGGCGGTGAAGGGCGGGCAGACCACCACTTCTGCCCAGGCCCCGCCCACCAGCGGTTTCAGGTCGGTTATCAGGTGCCGCGCTTCGGCGGAAGTCTTGTGCATTTTCCAGTTGCCCGCAATAATGGGCCGGCGCAAGGGAATCCCTCCTTCTCTCTTTACACGTCTCCAACCTCCGTCGGCCGGCCTGCCAGGGTAGGCGCCCTTTAACCCCAAGCTGCCGTTAAGCCCTGTCCCGGAGAGCCGCCACGCCGGGAAGCTCCCGTCCTTCCAGGAACTCTAGAGAGGCCCCTCCGCCGGTGGATATATGGGTAATCTTGTCCGCCAACCCCATCTTTTCCACAGCGGCCACGGAATCGCCACCGCCCACAATGGTCGTACCCTGGACTCCGGCTACCGCCCGGGCCACGGCCTCAGTGCCCGCTGCAAAGGGTTCCATCTCGAATACGCCCATGGGCCCGTTCCACACCACCGTGCGGGCGCCCTGCAAGGCTTCGGCAAAGGCGCGCCTCGTTTCCGGTCCGATATCCACCGCCGCCCACCCGTCAGGCACCCCCTCGAGGACCGACACCACCCGGTGGGCCGCTCCCGGCGCCACTTCCTCGGCCGCCACCAGGTCCTTGGGCAGGAGCACCTTCACGTTCCTCTTCTCCGCCTCGGTCAGGAGCTCGGCCGCCAGGGACACCTTATCCTCTTCAACCAGGGACTTGCCCATCTTACAGCCCCGGGCTTTGAGGAAAGTATTGGCCATACCCCCGCCGATGAT
This sequence comes from Peptococcaceae bacterium, assembly GCA_003509545.1. Taxonomy (GTDB): domain Bacteria; phylum Bacillota; class DSM-521; order Neomoorellales; family Neomoorellaceae; genus UBA12545. The sequence goes on along the minus strand of DOLC01000132.1, from coordinate 11,348 downwards.
CAGGGTATCGACCATGCCCAGCAGATTGCGGATAACGCCGATCTTGTCCGAAACCTTGGCCCCGCCGATGACCGCCACGAAGGGCCGCTCGGGGTCGGCTAAAGCCTTGCCCATGATGGCGATTTCCTTCTCCATGAGGAAGCCGGCCGCCGCCGGCAGGTAACGGGCCACTCCTTCGGTGGAAGCATGGGCGCGGTGGGCAGCGCCGAAAGCGTCGTTAACATAGACATCCGCCAGGGCCGCCATCTTCCGGGCGAATTCCGGATCGTTTTTTTCCTCCTCGGGGTAAAAACGAATATTCTCCAGCAACAGTACTTCTCCCGGCTCCAGAGCCGCTACGGCCCTTTCCACCTCGGGGCCTATACAGTCGTCCACCTTTTTTACCGGCCGCCCCAACAGCTCCTCAAGGCGCCGGGCCACCGGATCCATGCGCAGGGCGTCGTTTACCTTGCCCTTGGGCCGTCCCAAATGGGACACCAGGATGGTCTTGGCCCCCTTGTCCGTAAGATAACGTATGGTGGGCAAGGCCGCCCGGATGCGAGTGTCGTCCGTCACCCGGCCGCCGTCCAGGGGAACGTTGAAGTCCACCCGGACCAACACCCGCTTACCGGCTACGTCCAAATCCTTAAGGGTGAGCTTGTTCATACCGTCCACCTCCGTTACTGCTCAATTAAAGCGGCCGCCTTTCTTCGGCGACCGCCCTTGGTGCACGAATATGGGGATGAGGGGTCGGCCTAGAGCCCCTTGGAGGCCATAAAGACTGCCAGATCCACTACCCGGTTGGAGTAGGCCCACTCGTTGTCGTACCAGGCGATAACCTTGACCATGGTGCCCTCCATTACCATAGTGGACAGAGCATCCACAATGGAAGAACGGGCGTCTCCGTTGAAGTCCCGGGAAACCAGGGGCTCTTCGCAGTACCCCAAAATACCCTTGAGCTCCCCTTCGGCCGCCTCCTTGAAGGCCGCATTCACCTCTTCCACCGTGGTGCTCTTTTCCACGTCCGCCACCAGGTCCACCACCGAAACGTTGGGCGTGGGCACCCGCATGGCAAACCCGTGGAGCTTGCCCTTCAATTCCGGCAACACCGAGCCGATGGCCTTGGCCGCGCCGGTAGTGGTGGGGATGATGGACATGCCCGCGGCCCGGGCCCGGCGGAGATCCTTGTGGACCAAATCGAGGATGCGCTGGTCGTTGGTGTAGGAGTGGACGGTGGTCATCAGGCCCCGCAGGATGGTGAAGCGGCTGTGCAGCACCTTGACCACCGGGGCCAGGCAGTTGGTAGTACAGGAGGCGTTGGACACCACATGGTGCCGGGCAGGATCGTACTTGTCCTCGTTCACGCCCATAACAATGGTGATATCCTCGTTCTTGGCCGGGGCGCTGATGATAACCTTTTTGGCCCCTGCTTCGAGGTGGGCCGCCGCCTTAGTAGCGTCGGTAAAGACGCCGGTGGACTCCACCACGATATCTACTCCCAAATCTTTCCATGGAAGCTTGGCCGGTTCCCTTTCCGACAAAACCTTTATCGCGCGGCCGGCCACCACCATTTCGCCATCCCGGGCCTCTACCGGGACGTCCAGGATCCCGTGGACGGAGTCGTACTTCAAGAGGTGGGCGTTGGTCTTGGCATCGGCCAGGTCGTTGACGGCCACCACCTGGACCTCGGGATTCTTAAGGGAAGCGCGCATGGCCAGACGGCCTATGCGGCCGAAACCGTTAATGGCAATCCTAACCGGCATTTATGTATCCCCCTTCTCCGAATCTATTATGTCTCTGGTTATTTTAAAATATGATTGCGTCCTTGGGAACAATCCCCTTCTTCTATTCAACATACAACCCAAAAAATCCTTTTTATCAGAACGAAATTTAGGGTGACCCCCCCGGTCACCCTCCCCAACACAAACCTCCGTCCGTAGCTTAATCGTACCTTCTGCGCTTGCCGGCCGCCGGAATACCCGCCTCGTCCCGGTACTTGGCCACCGTCCGCCGGGAAATCCGTATCCCCTGCTGCCGCAGGATGTCCGTCAACTGCTGGTCCGTCAGGGGCGAGGAGGGATCTTCCCGAGCCACGGCTTCGCCGATCATCTTCTTGATACTTTCGGCCGCCGCCGAACCGTCCCTCTTGCCCACGCCGCTGGCGAAGAAAAACTTCAACTCGAAGAGCCCCTGGGGAGTCTGGACGTATTTGTTGGCCGTGGCCCGGCTCACCGTGGATTCGTGAAGGCCCAGCCTGTCGGCCACCTGGCGCATGGTGAGGGGCTTAAGGTATTTGATCCCCTTCTCCATGAACTCCCGCTGCTCTTCCACAATACAGCTGATCACCTTGTAAAGGGTCAAGCGCCGCTGTTCTACGCTACGGATTATCCAGGCCGCCGCATTTAGTCTATCCTCGATGAACTTGCGCGTCCGGGGATCGCAAGCATCCTGGTGCAGCAGGGCCTGGTAGTGGGGATTTATCCTCAAGCGGGGAGCGGCCACGTCGTTGATTAGCACTACGTACTCGCCGCCCACCCGTTCTACAATAGCATCGGGGATAATATAGCGGACTTCGGGATGGCTGCCGAAGGTGCGCCCGGGTTTAGGATCCAGCCGGCGGATAAAATCCACGGCCGCCTGCACCTGGGAGAGGCTTAAGCCCAGGCGCCGGGCTATTTTGGCCAGCCTGCCCTCGGCCACGTCGGGCAAGAAATGGCGGATAATATTTTCGGTGCCGGCAGGTACGTCCCGGTACTGTCGTAGCTGCAGTAACAAACACTCAACCAGGTCTCTGGCCCCTACCCCCGGCGGGTCGAACCTGTGGATGATCTCCAGCACCCGCCATACTTCTCCCGGGTGGACCCGGAGGCACTCAGCGGCTTCTTTAAGGGAAAGGGTTAAATACCCGTTCTGGTCTATATTCCCGATCAAAAAAGACCCTATAGTTAACTCGGTGCTGTTCCTCACCGCCAGCTTCAGCTGCAACAACAGGTAGTCGTGCAGGCTCTCGCCTTCGGCGGCCGGGTAGTTTGCCTGGCGCACTTCGTCTTTGTTGTCCCGAGGGGCAGAGACATAACCCAGGTCACTCCCGTCGGCGAAGTATTCTGCCCAATCGAAATCGAAATCGTCCGCCTCTTCCCTATCTTCTGCTACCAGGTGTTCTTCCTCCCGGAGCTCGAGGATGGGATTTGCTTCCAGTTCCTGCTGGATATAGTCGGCCAGCTCCAGGGTGGAAAGCTGCAAAATCACGATAGCCTGGCGAAGTTCGGGCGTCATTACTAGTTTTTGGGTCTGTTCCATGTGAAGTCCCACACCGGCCCGCATGCCTTTCCACCCCTTTCCCCCTTCGAAAATGGCCTTCTCATTTTCATAGTTCGTGGAGAGGGCACCGGCCCCCATGAACGACTACCCCGAAAATATCTTTTCTCCACGCCGGCATTGTTTCTTCTTTGCATGCCGGCCGGCCATTTTCCTTCTTCCGCCGGTGCCGCACCGGCCGCGTGGAGGTCTTGCGGGATCTTCCTTGTGCCGCAAATACCTCCCTTAATACAATATTAATATTCTTGGTCGGTCGTCATTTTCCTGCCTGAAAAACAAAGAATTAATAGGCCGCTTAAGGCCACGGCGGTGACGGCCGCCAGGCCCTCCTGATCTGGCCGGAAGAGGTAGGGGTGCCATCCCAAGGCGTAGTCCACATAATCATTAAGGACCAGCCAACCTCCGACCCCTAAAACGTGCCGGCGGCCGAAGGGCCAATGACGGATAAAAATAAGCCCCTCCAGGGCCATGCCGAGATGGCTCAGGCAAAGCATGGCCTCCAGGAGCTCCGCCGGCCCCCCTTTCAGCCAGTAATCGGTTATGACTACAGCCGCCCACAAGCCGTATTTGATTACCCCGGCGGCGGCCAGAAGTCTCAAAAAAGGGCTCCCCTTCCCCTTCAGGGCCAGCGTCAGGGCCAGGGTAAAGAGGGAGGTTGAAAGGGGGCTGTCGGGGGTAAAGATCCACCAGATCCACGGCGTGGCGGCCAGCTGTTCCCGGTACCAGTAGTACCCGTATAAGGAGCCTAACAGATTGACGACCAGGAGGGTCTTCAGGAACCACGGCCGGTGAGGATTTTCCCACAACAAGTCGCGGCACCAGGCCACCAAGCCCCTGTTCCTCATCCCCCCTCCCCCCCGGCCCGGCGGAGGGGCCTGGCGGGCACTCCGCCCACTACGGCTCCCGGGGGCACATCCTGCGTTACTACCGCCCCCGCACCTACCAGGGCGCCGTCGCCTATCCGCACACCGGGGAGTATAGTGGCATTGGCGCCGATGAGCACCCAGGAGCCTATTTCCACCTTCCCCAGGCGGTACTCATGGGGCAGGAATTCATGGCACAGGATGGTAGCGTTGTAGCCGATGATGGTGTTCTCCCCTATGCTAATCAGGTCGGGCCTTAACACGTCGAACATGGCCATCAACCCCACCGAGGCAGAGGGGGCCACCCTTATCCCGACCAGCCGGAGGAGGAAATTCTTCAGGCGCAGAAAGGGCAGGTACCGGCTGAACTGGATTACAGCGAAATTCCAGGCCACCCTCCACGAGGGAGCCACCCGGCGCCAGCAGGCCATAGAATTGGTACTATCTACCGGAAAGCTCTGGAGTCGGCGCATCGCTTTTCCCCTTGGTTTTAAGAGTCTCGGCCAGGGCCTCCAGGCGGCGCAGGCGGTGGTTTACCCCCGATTTGCCCACCTGCGGGCTCAGCATTTCCCCCAGCTCTTTCAAGGTGGCTTCCGGGTAGCGGAGCCTCAGCTCCGCCACTTCCCGCAGGGCCTGGGGCAGGTTGGCCAGACCTATCCTTTCTGCTATAAATCGGATGGTTTCCGCCTGACGCATCCCCGCCTCGATGGCCTTGCTCAGATTGGCCGTTTCGCAGTTCACCAGACGGTTGACGTGGTTGCGCATGTTCTTATACACCAGCACGTTCTCGTAGGTCAGGACGGCTCCATGGGCGCCCATGAGGCTTAAGGCCTTTACGATCTCCCGGCTGTCCTTGAAGTACAGGGCCAACCCCCGGCTCCGCCGGTTCACCCCCGGCTGTAGGCCCATGGCCCGCAGGAGTCCCCGGAGGAAGCGGAGGTCGCGGGGGTCTACCACCAGTTCCAGGTGGTGGGCCAACTCCGGGTTGGCCACCGAACCGGCGGCCAGGAAGACGCCCCGCAAATAGGCCGACCGGCAGCAGGAGTGCAGGGACCGCTCCCTCTCCTCCAGCACTTTTTTGCCTTCCGGTACTAAGTTTACGAGATAATAGATGTGGGGCCGGCGCGGGTTTTTCTGTTTATTCCTTGCTACGCACACCTTAAGCCCCCCCTCTTTGGCCAGGGAGTAGACCTTCCGCATGAGGGCAGCGCTCTCCGTAGTAAAGAGGACCTGCTGCCCTTCAAGGGCGTTCTCCCGGATACCGCGTGAAAAGCGACAGAGGGCGGCCAATTCCGCCGTCCGACAGCAACTTTGCCTGGGCAGGACCCGGACCAGCTCTTCTTTAACCCGGGCCGAAAACGAAAGTTGGTTTTCCCGCAATGGTTCCTTCCACCTTTGCCTTTATCCCCGGGCATGGACGTTAGGCCCGTCCAGCCTCCTCCGCAGCATGAAGAAAAACCGCCCCGGCGACTTCCAGGCCCGCCGCCTGTAGATCTCCTCCATGATCACCCGGGCCAGGCGGTCCGGATGGTGGCGTACCACATGGGTCTCGTCGATGAGCCATGCCTTGCGCAGTTCCACCCCCAACCTGGCCAAGGCGGTGGCATCCACGTCCACCGGATGGGCGCCCTTTTGCCGGTAGCGTCGCCTGGCGGCCCAGGAAACAGGGCCGCTGTGGGCGATGACGCAGTCGATGAGCCCGGGACCGCAGTGGGCCTGGATGGCCCGGAGATGATCGGCCACCGTATACCCCTCCGTCTCCCCCGGTTGGGTCATGACGTTGCTTATATAGAATACGGGCGCCTTGGTCCGGCGGAGGGCTTCCGCCAGGCCTCGCACCAGGAGGTTGGGAAGGACACTGGTATACAGGCTGCCGGGACCGATAACCACGGCATCGGCCTGTTCAATGGCTTCTACGGCCTCCCTGGGCGGTCGGCAGTCCGCCGGCTGCAAAAACACCCTTTTTATGCGCTGGCCGGGGATGGGGATACTGCTTTCTCCCCATACTAAAGTGCCGTCCTCGCGCTCGGCCCCCAGGGTGACCCGGCTCAGGGTGGAGGGGAACACCCTCCCCCCCACCGCCAGAACCCTGCCCAGCTCACCCACCGCCTTGACGAAGTCTCCCGCCATATCTGTCATGGCGGCCAGGAGGAGGTTGCCCAAACTGTGACCCGCCAGCCCTTCACCCTTGCGGAACCGGTAATTAAAGAGCTCTTCCATCAGAACTTCCGTATCGGCCAGGGCCACCAGGCAGTTGCGCACATCCCCGGGAGGCGGGATGTCCAGTTCCGCCCGGAGGCGCCCCGAACTGCCCCCGTCGTCGGCCACGGTGACCACCGCCGTCAAGTTGCGGGTATAGTTTTTTAGCCCCCGCAGCAACACTCCCAGACCCGTGCCCCCGCCGATGGCCACAATCCGGGGGCCTCCCTCCAATAGGCGACGGCGGTAGAAAACTTCCCACGGGCTCTTATCCCGGTGCCAGAGGACGTGGAGGACGGAGCGGGTGAGCTGCTCCAGGCCGACCAGCATGATGACCAGCCCTGCCGCGGCCACCAGCATACCGCTTAAGACGGGCGGGCCCCAAAACCCCAGGGTATGGTCGATCAGCCAGCGGACGCTACGCTCGGCCGACTCCAAGAGGGCCACCCCCAGGGCCACCGTCAGCCCCGAAACCAGTAAAAAAAAGCCCAGGACCGCCAGTAACAGCCAGCGTTTGACCTTTAGACCCGGGTACAGCCATTTAAGGCTCTCCAAGGGCCTCACCTCCTGCGGTGGGCGGCCGAGGGGTGCATGACGTCCCGGTGCTTGACAATGACCTTCCGGCCGGGCCCTTTAATCAATTCCCCGATCCGGTTGGCCAGGGTTACGGAGCGGTGCTGCCCGCCGGTACAACCGATGGCGATGACCACGTGGGATTTACCTTCCTTAACGTAATGGGGAATGAGGAAATGCATTAAGTCCATGAACCTGGCTATGAACTCCGAAGTAATAGGGGAATCCAGAACGAAATCCGCCACGCAGCGATCGTGGCCGGTGAAGGGCCGCAGCTCCGGAACATAATAGGGATTGGGCAGGAACCGCACGTCCATCACCAGGTCGGCATCCAGGGGTATGCCGTATTTGTACCCGAAGGATACCACGGTTATGGTGAGCTGTTCCCGTGCCCCGCCGAAGAGTTCCATGATCTGTTCCCTTAACTGGCGGGGAGTGAGCTCGGAGGTATCGATAATTTTGCTGGCCCGGCCCTTGATCTCCTGCAGCCGCCGCCGCTCTTCCAGGATCCCCTCCAGTATGCTTTCTCCCGCCAGGGGATGGCGGCGCCGGGTTTCCTTGTAACGCCGCACCAGGACTTCATCCGAAGCTTCTAAAAATAATATCTCGTAGGAGAATCCTCGGCCGTCCAGGTAGCCCAAGGCCTCCTCCAGTCCCTCGAAAAAGGCGCCGCCCCGGATGTCCATGACCAGGGCTACCTTCTTGTCCTCCCCCGAAGGCGGGTCCTCCTTGTTAAGCAGATCCACCAGGCCCGGTATCAGGGAAGGAGGAAGATTATCAATGCAGAAGAACCCTAAATCCTCCAGGAATCGTATGGCCTGCGTCTTGCCCGCCCCCGAAAGGCCGGTAACGATGACCAGGCGCCAATTTCTTTCCCCTTGCATGATTATCTCTCCAGTATGAACCGAGTAAGGGCTTCGGCCACGCCGCCTTCGTCGTTGGTACCTGTAACGTAGTCGGCATGCGCCCGGACGTCAGGCGGGGCGTTGCCCATGGCCACCGCCAGGCCGGCATAGCGAAACATATCCACATCGTTGAAGCTATCGCCGATGACCATGACCTCGGCCGGAGATATCCCCCGGCTGGCGGCCAGAAGGGCCAGCCCCTTGGCCTTGCTGGCTTCGGGATTAATTATTTCCAGGTAATGGGGAAAAGAACGCGTTATATATACCCTATCTCCCAGGTCCCGCCTCACCTCCTCCTCCAGCAGGTCCAGTTCGGGCCCCTGGTGCACGGCGACGAATTTAAGGGGCTCCGTGTTAAGGACCCTCAACATGTCGTCCACCCTGTTGAGGGGTACCCGGGCCTGCTGGGAATACGTAATATTTTCCGACCGCACGTCCTCCACCAGGAGCTCGTCGTTTATATAAACGTTAAAGGCCAGGTTATAAGCCCGGGCCTTGAGGACCAGGCTGGTGGCTACCTCGAGGGGCAATAGCTTCTGCCACAGTATTTCCCCCGACTCGGGATCCTTTATGAGGGCTCCGTTATACACGATCAGGGGCAGGTCGATGCCCAACTCCCGGGCAAAGGGCAGGGCGGAGCGGAACATGCGGCCGGTAGCGAGGGTAACGCCCACTCCCTTTTCCAGCACTCGGCGAACAGCTTCCTTCGCCCCGGGTACCAGGACAGAACTACTGTCCAGCAGGGTGCCGTCCAGATCTAAGGCCACCAGGCGAATATTATGCAATGCTTCTTCATCCTTCCCTTCGAGCAAAAAAGCAACGGCGGCCCCGCTTCGGGTGCCGCCCCCGGCCGTCCGGAGGCCCCGGCCCCCGCAGGGATGGCCGGGGGAACGGATCAATCCAGGACTTCTTTGATTTTCAGGGCTACCGCCCGGTTCATTCCTTCTACCCTTGCCAGTTCCTCCACACTCGCCCGCCGGATGTTGTCCAGGGAGCCGAAATGGCGCAGGAGATTCCGTTTGCGTTTGGGCCCCACCCCGGGAATATCGTCCAGGGCCGAGGCCGTAGACGCCTTCAGGCGCCGCTGGCGGTGGAAGGTAATGGCAAAACGGTGGGCTTCATCCCTTAGGTTCTGCAAGAGGCGCAGGGCTGCGCCGTCCCGTGGGAGCTGCAGGGGGGCGGCCTCCTCCGCCCGGTAGAGGAGTTCCTCACCCTTGGCCAGGCTGAAGGTGGGAATATCCCCTACCCCCAGGCGCTGCATCACCTCCCTGGCCGCGGTGAGCTGTCCCCGGCCGCCGTCGATCAGGACGAGATCCGGCTGCGCGGAAAACTTGGGGTCTCCTTCCTTCAGGCGCCGGAACCTGCGTTCCAGCACCTCCTGCAGGGAGGCAAAATCGTTGGGTCCCTTGACGTTCTTGATGCGGAACCGCCGGTAGGCAGCGGGCTGCGGCCGTCCCTTTTCAAAGACCACCATAGACCCCACCACTTCGCTGCCTTGGAGGTTAGAAATATCATAGGCCTCCATCCGGTGGGGCGGGGCGGGCAGGGCCAGGAATTCTTTTAACTCCTCCAGGGCCGCGGCGGCCCCGGCTTCCCGCCTCTCCCGGGCCAAAAGGTGCTCCTGCAGGACGGTGCGGGCATTCTCGTAGACCATGGCCAGGAGTTTAGCCTTCTCGCCGCGGCGGGGCACCTTAATCCTCACCTTGCGGCCGCGCCGGTGGGTAAGCCAAGCTTCGATGGTTTCCCGGTCCTCTATGGGATCGTGCAGGAGAATCTCCGGGGGGATTTCTCCCCCCCGGCTGTAGTATTGTTTTACCAGGGCGGCCATAACTTCTTCCGTCTTCAACCCGTCCTGGCCCTCGAGGAAAAAGTGCTCCCGGCCGATGACCTTCCCCTGCCGGATGAAGAAAAGCATTCCCACGGCTTCTCCCTGTTCCCGGGCCAGGGCAATGGCGTCCCGGTCGTCGAAATCGTGGCTTACTACCCTTTGCTGCTCAAGGACCTCTTGCACCGCCCGGAGGCGGTCCCGCAGCCGGGCCGCCCTTTCGAACTCCAACCTGGCGGCGGCCTCTTCCATTTCCGACCGCAGGGCCCGCACCACGTCTTCCTGTTTTCCTTCCAGGAAAAGGATCATATTCACCACGGCCTTACGGTACTCTTCCGGACTAACCCGGCCGGTACACGGAGCTAGGCACCTGCCGATATGGGCGTTCAAGCACGGCCGGCCCTTGGCCTTTAAGGGAGTGTCGCGGCAGGTACGGACGGGAAAGAGATGTCCCAGGAGCTTCAAAGTTTCTTTTAAGGACCCTACCCTGGTATAAGGGCCGAAGTAGCGGGAGCCGTCCCGTACCACCCGCCGGGTTACCTGGAGGCGGGGGAACTCTTCCTGTACGGTAATTTTTAGATAGGGATAGGTCTTATCGTCCTTGAGGTTAACGTTGTAGCGCGGCCGGTGCTCTTTAATTAAGTTGCATTCCAGTATAAGAGCCTCTACTTCGTTGTCCGTAAGGATATATTCCAAGTCCGCAACCTGGCGCACCAGGGCCTCCACCCGCGGCGGCCGCTGGCCGTGGAAATAAGAACGGACCCGGTTTTTGAGGGAAGCCGCTTTGCCCACATATATGATTTGGCCGCCGGCATCCCGCATGAGGTAGACGCCCGGGTGGTCAGGAAGACGGGCCAGCTTCTCCTCTAACTGCATGGCACCCTAGAACTCCCGCGGCTTGCAGATGATCTCCTTTACTTTAGTTTCCCAGAAATACTGGGAATGGGCCGGCCGTACCACCAGGGCCGTGTCCAGGCCCTCGCTGCTGCCGCCCAGGGCCACCACGTCCACGCCGTAGGGTATAAGGCCGGCATCCAGAGCCATACCGGCCACCTCCACCGCCACCTTGGTTCCCTGGCCGAAAAGGCGCAGGGTGTTGGCCACGATTTCAGAGGGGTACAATCCCTGGAATTTCAGCCGCAGGGCCCGGTCCAGGCCGGCCATGAGGTGGGTGGTGGTGAGGACCTTCATGCCGCCCTCCTCCAGCCGTCGCCGCACCTCCCCGGGCATTTCCATCTCTCCGGGCCGGCTGAAGCCCGCCTGGTGGGTAACGCATACCCGCTCCAGGTCGGGATATGCCAGAAGCATCTCCGCCGCGTAGCCCGTAACCGAGGCTACGACTATATGTTTGATCCCCAGCTCCCGCGCCCTCTCCACGGCCAGCTTAACAGTAGCCGCCGTATGGACTTTCCCTGCGCTGTTCCAATAGGTGGTCATAGGTTGAAAACCTCCCGCCTTAAGGCCAAAAAGTGAAGGGCACGCGCCCTGCCTCCGCACTCATGAGCAGGAGGCCCGGCGCACCTTGGGAACATTATAGCAGAGAAGAAAAGGGGCGGCAATAAACCTTGGCGCCGAGTTATCCCCACTTGTTGCAGGGCAGGCCTGCTTGGGCTTGGAAGCGAGCGAACAAGCTTTCGCGGCTAGCCCAGGCTTTAAGCTTGGCGAAAGGCGAAGGCAGGCCCGAGG
>DOLC01000095.1:5268-22450 GCA_003509545.1 Peptococcaceae bacterium | reverse complement strand
GCAGTTGACGCTGTAGTATTAGTTCACTTCCCCTTTATTTTTCTTCCAGTAGGGCTACGGCTTCTTCCGGCGTCTTCCCTTCGTGAATTATGCTTTGCAAGGCCCGTACGATGCCAGGGATGTTGTCGTGCTGCCAGATGTTGCGGCCGTAGGTGACGCCGGCCGCGCCCGCCCTTAGGGCATCGTAGGTCATCTGGAATAGTTCCCGCGCACTATCCATTTTGGGCCCTCCCGCCACTACCACCCTGGCGGGGCAGGCCTCCACCACCCGGGCAAAGGTTTCGGGAGATCCCGTGTACCAGGTCTTGATAATATCTACTCCCAGCTCGGCGCCAACCCGGGCGCAGTAGCTTATATGCTCGACTTTGTAACGCTCTTCTTCGGGTATGAGGTTGCCCCCGGGGTAGATATGGGCTATCAGGGGAAGGCCCAGGCTGGCGGCTTCTTTAGATATGCGTCCCAGTTCCTTTAACATTTCGGGCTGTCTTTCGTCGCCCAGCATGACCCCCACCGATATGGCATCGGCCCCTAACCTTATGGCCTCCTCCGCGTCGGCGTAGGTGACGTCATAGTTCTTGTGAAAGGGCGAAAACCCCGAAGCCTTCATTATGAGGGCCACCCTCCCGGCATAGGGGTGAAACAGCCGCGCGGCTATGCCCTTGTTCAGGGTTACGGCATCCACCCCCGCCTCCACCACTGCTTTAAGCTTTGCGCCGACATTCTCTATCCCCGGCAGCACTCCCCTGTTCACGCCGTGGTCAAAGGCCACTACGAATATTCGTTTAGACCTGCTATTCAGCAGCCGTTCCAGGCGAATCTGTTTTCCTAATTCCATGGACCCTTCCTCCTTAGCGGGGTTCGATTATTACTTTAAGGCCCTCCCCCGAACGCGCCACTTCCAGGGCTTGAGCTATGTCCTTCAGGGCAAACCGGTGGGATATAAGCTGCTTTAAGTCTATCCGCCCGGCCTTTACCAGGTGCATGGCCTGGATAAAGTCCTGGCGAGTCGAGGCGCTGGCCCCCGTAACCAATATTTCGTTGTAGTGGATGGTGTTGGCGTCGATAACGCTCGTTTCCCCTTCCGGGAAGCCAGCGAAAAGGTTGACCCTACCTCCCTTGCGCACGGCTTTAAAAACGTCGTTAACCTGGCCCGGCACCCCTACGGCCATGATGGCCACGTCAAAGCCCATGTCCGTTTCGCGCCGCGCCACCTCGGCTAGGGACATCTCGGCCGGGTCTACCACGACGTCCGCCCCTGCTTCTAAAGCTAACCTGCGGCGCCGGGCCGAAAGCTCGCTGACTACTATTTTGCCGGCCCCCTTGGCCCGGGCCAGCATAAGATGCATAAGGCCTATGGGGCCGGACCCCATAATGAGTACCGCATCCCCGGCCCCCACACCGACTTTCCTCTGGCCGTTCAGGCAGCAGGAGAGGGGTTCAAGCAAGGCTGCCTCCTCCGGGCTCACGCCGGGGGGGAGGTGGAATACGTTGCCGCTGGCCAGGGCGACGGCGGGTATCCGCACGTATTCCGCAAAACCTCCGTCGAATTCATATCCCAGCGCCTGCCGGTTGACGCATACATTCTCCAGACCCGTCCGGCAGTACAGGCAGTTCCGGCAGGGTATTATGGGCGCCACGGCGACCCCCTGCCCGGGTTTAAAGTCTTTTACCCCGACCCCAACGGCGGCCACCTCACCGGAAAACTCGTGGCCTATCACCGAAGGGTAGCGAACTCCGCGGGTTTTCTTGCCCGCGATAATGCGCAAATCCGTCCCGCATATGGCCGCGGTCCCCACCTTGACGAGAATCTCTTCGTCTCCGATAACGGGCTCCGGGTAATCGGTGACCTCCAGGTGGCCCGGGCCGTAAAGGACTGCCGCTAACATGGGATCTTTTATGCCTCCTGTACTACTATCACGCTTTTGATAACTTCTGCCCTGTTATTAATGGTGAATTCCAGGGCCTCCCCCACCTGCGACAATGGGAAGGTATGGGTTACGAGGCCTTCCAGTTTATCTCCGTATCGACGGCTGAGACTTAAGGCCGCGGGGAATTGGTTTACGTAGCGGAAGCTCCCCACCAGGGAAAGGCCGGTGCGGGTAATGATATCTATGTTTAAGGGAACCTCGCCCCCTCCTATGCCCACGAAGACCACCCGTCCTCCCCGCCTGACGGCCTTCAAGGCCAGTTCCACTCCCTCCCTGCTCCCTGAAGTTTCGCAGACGACATCCAAACCCCTACCCCGGGTGTTGGCCCTGATCTCCTCCGCCGTGGAAGGATGGCCGCCATACAGGTATTCGGCCCCCAGTTCGCCGGCCTTGCCCAGGCGCCGGGTATAGGTCTCAACAGCATGTACTTCACAGCCGAGGTTGTGGGCAACCAGGACGGTAGACAGCCCCACCGGCCCGCAGCCGATTACTCCCACCGCCGCTCCCGGACGGGCCCGGCCGTGGGACACGACCTGACAGGCTATAGCCAGCGGTTCTACCAGAGTAGCCGCCCTGAAGCTCAAACCTGCAGGTATTTTGTAGAGGTGGGTGACCGGCCACGCGACGAACTCGGCCATTCCGCCGTCTTCTTCCCCGATGCCCATGAACCGCTGGGAGGGACAGAGGTTATATCTTCCCTCTTTGCAAAATTCGCATTGCCCGCAGGAGTATCCGGGCTCCAACACTACCCCGGTTTCGAGGAGGTCCGGGCTCACCCCCGCACCCACGTCGACCACTTCACCGGCAATTTCATGCCCCAGTACCAGGGGTCTACTTAAGGTTGTATTGCCTATGCGGCCGCGGCCGTAAAGGTGAAGGTCGCTGCCGCATATGCCCACGGCTTTAACTTTAATCAAAGCCTCGCCCGGTCCGGGCCGGGGTTCCGGCCGCTCCTCGATAACGATATTCCTTACACCTCTTAATACGGCTACCCTCACCTGGGTACCCCCTAACATCTCCGGTTTAGGGCTCTGGTGGAAGCTACTGGTAATGGTAAGTTGTCATACACCTTTGTTCCTCGCAAAAATTATATTGCACGTCCCATGCCATCACTTGTCCTCCTTCAATTCTCGGGCCGTGTGGGTATGCCGGGCATGGCTTTCTCACCCTATTTCTCACGTTTTTATCACAGCATTTCTCACGAGCGGCCCCTTTACTTGTCGGCTAGCCCGCCGTCCAGCCGCCGTCCACCAGGATATTGGCCCCTGTGATGTAGCTGGCCCGGGGAGAGGCCAGGAAGAGAATGACTTCCGCCACTTCCTCCGGCGAGCCCGGCCTCCCCAAAAGGGTGCGCGAGGTAATCAGTTGGTGCCACTTAGGGTCGGCCAGTACCCTTTCCACCATGGGAGTGCTGATAAAAGCCGGGGAGACGGCGTTTACCCTTATATTGTATTTAGCCCACTCTACGGCCAGGGCTTTAGTCAGCTGCCTCACACCGCCCTTGGTGGCCGCATAGATGGAGCGCTCGGGCAGGACTTCCTCGCTCTGGATGGAGGCTAGGTTGACAATGGCACCTCCTCCCCGCTCAATCATGTGCCTGCCCACCTCCAGGCAGGTGAAAAAGGTCCCCTTGAGATTGATGTCCACCATGAAATTCCAATCTTCCTCCGTGTACTCCACGGCCGGCTTGCGGATATTGACTCCGGCGCAGTTAACCAGGATGTCGATGCGGTCAAACTCTTCGAGAACCGCCTTTACCATCCGCCTGATGTCCTCACCCTTGGAAACATCGGCCGCTATAGCCACCGCCCGGTAGCCCTGCTGCGCCAGCTCCGCCGCGCAGTCCCGCCCTTCGGCCTCATTGCGATTCACGATAACGCAAGCGGCTCCTTCCTGGCAGAACCGGCGCACCGTAGCCCTGCCTATACCCTTACTCCCGCCCGTCACCAAGGCGACCCGGCCCGTGAACTCACCCATAAAAATCACCCTCGTTACAAAGCCTTTTTGTAGATTTCGATGATGTCCCCCTTGGAAGGCTGCCGCGGATTGAGGGGCACATTTCCACTGGTCAGGGCTTCATCGGCCAGCATACCCAGGTGCTCTTCCCGCACACCGAAAGCGCCCAGCCCTTCAACTATGCCTATGTCGGCCATTAACTCCTTAACCGCTTTTACCGCCTTGGCGGCGGCCGCCATAACTGGCAAGCCCGCGGTGGGCTCACCGAAAAGGGCGGCGATTTCGGCAAACTTCTCCGGGTTACCCATCAGGTTATATTCCATCACGTGGGGCAACAGGATGGCGTTGCTCAAGCCGTGGGGAATGCCGAAATGGGCTCCGGCGGGCTGCGACATGGCATGGACCAGACCCAGCCGGGTGGAATTGAAGGCCAGGGCGGCTATGGTGCTGGCCAAGAGCATATCTTCCCTGGCTTTAAGGTTAGTACCCTTGGCCACGGCCTTCCGCAGGCTGCGGGCAATAAGCTTGATGGCCTGGAGGGACAGGGCTTCGGAAATATAATGACTGTTAACATTAACGTAAGATTCTACGGCATGGGTAAGGGCATCCATACCCGTAGAGGCAGTTAAGTGGGGAGGTAAGCCCACCGTTAATTCGGGGTCCAGGATGGCCAGAACCGGCATGAGCATGTAGCTGCCTACCGGCGCCTTCATTTTGGTCTGCGCATCTGTGATGACAGTGAACATGGTAGCTTCACTCCCCGTTCCCGCCGTAGTGGGAACGGCCACTATGGGGAGGGGTTTGTTTTTCAGCTTGCCAAGGCCGGTGTAGTCGGTTATTCGTCCTTCATTGGTCACCATGGCCGCAAAGGCCTTAGCGCAATCTAGGGCGCTCCCGCCGCCCACCCCCAAAACCACATCGCAACCGCTCTTCCCGAGATGCTCCGTACCCTCTTCGATTATGTCGCTGGTGGGCTCGGGTTTAATATCCTCATATACCGTGTACTCCAAGCCGGCCTCCTTCAAGGAGGTCGTGATTCCTTCCAGCAACCCGGCCTGCTTTATCCCCGGGTCACAAACTACGAATACCTTGCGGGCCCCCAACTCTTTAAGTTTTTCGCCGGCGTGCCTGGACGCACCGCACCCGAAAAACAGCTCGGTAGGAAGTTTATAGACCCCTAGCACAGTCCCCCTCCTCCCGGAAAGATTAACCCCTTAGCGGACTTCTACCAGTCCGGTACGCACTAAGATGTTCCGGAGCTCTTCGCGCTCTTCCGGCGCCAAGGGCAGCAAAGGCGGACGCGGGTCCCCACCGTAAAGACCCACCATGTCCATGGCCGCCTTAAGGCCCGCCACACCCCAGCGGGTGGTCACCGCAGCATTGATCTCCAGGAGTTTCAGCTGCAGGGTGCGGGCGGCCTCCATATCTCCGGCTTCATAATGTTCCTGTACCTCGGCGCATTCATTGGGCAGCACGTTGGCTAAGGCCAGGGTACCCCCCCTGGCCCCCAGGGCCAGGGCCGGCAACAGGAAACTCGCCGAACCGGCAAAAACGGCAAAATCAGACGGGGTATTTTTGATTGTCTCGGCGATCTGGACGATATTGCCGCCGCTGTCCTTGATGCCGATAATGTTGGGGTGGGCAGCGAGTTCCGCTACCAGCCTGGAAGAGATATTTATGCCGGTATTCCGCGGCATGTTGTAGAGGATCACCGGCACCGGGGAGGCATCGGCCACGTCGAAGAAGTATTTTTTGAGGGCCCTGTCGTTATAACTGCCCTTGTAATAGCTGGGAGTCACCACCAGCACCGCATCGACCCCCGCGGCAGCCGCCTTCTTGGAAAGCCTTATCGTCTCCCGGGTAGATTCCGCGCCAGTGCCGGCCACAACCCCTTTGCGTCCCTCTACCGTTTCGCAACAAAAACTGATAAGCCTTTCCTTTTCTGTAGCATCCAGAAGAACAAATTCTCCGTTGGACCCTAAAACCACAATACCCGCCAGCTTGGAAGCCACCCAGAATTGTAAATTGGCCTCCAGCTTGTCGTAGGCCACTTCCTCACCCTTAAAGGGCGTGGCAATGGGAGCGTAAATCCCCCGCAATCCTCCTTCACCTCCCAATGGGTGTTCACTTTCCCGGACAACCCACTAAAACCTTTTTGCAAGTTCCATGCCGGTACGCATGGCAAGGAAGGTGGTTAATTGCGAATGGTGTCTAGATAACTTTCTTGCAGTCTTTTCTCAATAATTTCTCACCTAATTTATCAATCCGTTTGTACTTTTGTTAAAAAGGAATTTCGAAAGAAGCCGAGACCTTAAAGGGAACCGCAATTAACCCCGGGGTACCCCCTACAGGATTTTCTTGCATATCGCCAGCAAATCCCCCGTACTGGGCTGGCGGGGGTTAACCGTTATATTCCCGCTAGTTATGGCCTCCTCTACTATCGGACCCAATTTGTCCTCCGTAGCCCCGTAACTGCTTAATTTGTCGGTTATACCCACATCCTTTGTTAATTCTTCAACCGCCTTCACCCCTTTGCGGGCGGCTTCCATGGGAGGCAGGTGGGAGACGTCCTCCCCAAAGGCCGCGGCGATCTCGGCGAATTTTTCCGGTGCGCCTATTAAGTTATATTCCATGACATGGGGAAGAAGAATAGCATTGGCAATTCCATGGGGCACCCCGAAGTGCGCACCCAGGGGCGAAGCTAGGGCATGGGCAATCCCCAGCCTGGTAACATTAAAGGCCAAAGCCGCAATAGTACTGGCATAGAGCATATCAGCCCTGGCTTTTAGGTCCCGGCCGTTGGCTACGGCCTTCCGCAGGCTGCGGGCAATAAGTTTGATGGCCTGGAGGGCCAGGGCTTCAGATATGGGCTGGGTCGCCGTACACACGTAGGACTCAATGGCATGACACAGGGCGTCCAGGCCTGAGGCGGCCGTTACCCGCGGAGGCATAGTTATAGTTAGCTCCGGATCAAGGACCGCAAAGACGGGCACTATCTTATAACTCCCTATACCCGTCTTTACCTTGGCCGCCCTGTCGGTGACGACCGCCCACATGGTAGCTTCGCTGCCGGTTCCGGCGGTGGTAGGTATCGCCACTATAGGCAGAGGTTCATTCTTGATTTTCCCAATACCTGCATAATCGAAGATTTTGCCCTCGTTAGTTGCCATGGCGGCTACGGCTTTCGCCGTATCCAGGGCGCTACCTCCGCCCAAGCCCACCACCAAGTGGGCACCGGATTGTCTAAGTTCCTCCATTACCCGTTCAACCAGATCGGTAGTAGGCTCTCCCTCAATTGCGTCATAAACGGAAACCTTAAACCGTTCCTCCTGCAAAATTCTTAGTACCCTCTCCAAAATCCCCGCCGCCTTAACCCCTCGGTCGGTAACCACAAAAATGCGTTCTTTCCCCAATTCCCGCAGCCTCGCCGGTAAGGCTTTTAAGCATCCTGCGCCGAATATTAGTTCCGTGGGAAGTTTGTAAGTATATAGCATGCTCCCAACTCCCGACCATGGCGTTTAAGCTTTAGAAAAGGTCTGCTATGTCCAGCCGCTCCAGTACTTCCCGGGTAGGTATCCCTATCTCGTCCCACCCGCGGCATTCATAGTAGTCGCTCAACATACGGCCCAGGGGGGGCAAGTTGACGGTTACACCCTCACCCCGCCGTTTCCAGGTTAAGGGACGAGGCGGCAGAGTGTCGTCTTTCCTGCTAATCCGGCAGTACCGCACATTGAACATTCTCTTTAAGGTAAACAACCGTTCCCCCGTCTCGAGGAATTCCCGAGGACTTATGTTCCAGCCGGTAATGGAGTTCAACCACGAGGTCAGGTGACTTACCTGGACGCCGCCGTTGAACACGAACTTGCATATTTTGAGGGAGTCCACCATGGACATCAGGTTTTGTAACCCGGCCACAAATTGCCCCTTGCCCTCCACGGCCAAACGGTCGTGGGGCTCTTCATATCCCATTTCGGGCATCTTTACCACCCGCTCAAAGGGATGGGTAAAGGCTTGTAGGTGACAGGCCCCTCTATTGGAGGTGGCATAGGCCAGGGCTACGCCGTTGAAGGCCCGGGGGTCGTGGGCGGGAAATTCCAGCCCTTTAACGTGGTGGGCGAATTCCACGGCCAGCCCCCCTATGGCTTCGGCGGCGCGCTTCACTCCTTCCCCCAAGAGCTTACCTAAACCCGTCCTCTCACCTATCTGCCGCACCATTTCTACCATGGCTTCGGCATTGCCCCAGGTGAGTTTCACCCCCCCTGTATCGCCTTCGCCGATGAGGCCCTTTTCGAAGGCCTCCATAGCAAAGGCAATGGCATTCCCTGTAGTGATGGTATCCATCCCGTAACGGTTGCAGAGCTCGTTGGCGTAGGCTATGGCTTCGAGATCGTCTACGAGGCACATCCCGCCCAGACAACCTAAGGTCTCATATTCCGGCCCCGCACCCTCTACTCCCGCGTATTTCCCCTCCTTTATGCGTATTTTCTTCCCACAACCTATAACGCAGCCGCGACAGTAGTACCTTCCCGCCAAGATGGTCTGTTCTATGCGCTGGCCGGATATCTTTTCCACGCCTTCCGGCCACCGGCCCAGCCGCCAATTCTGTAAGGGAAAGTTCCCGTAGCTTTCGTGGGTAATAACCCCTCCTGCCGTACCGTACCGCGTCATACCGGCGTTGCCCTGGCGTATCCGGGGGATCATGGCCTTAACCCCAGCCGCCAAAGCCGACTGGTCCCATATTTCGGTTCGTTTATCTCCCCTGGCTACCACGGCCTTCAGGTTCTTGGAGCCCATAACCGCTCCCACGCCGCAGCGGCCTGCTGCCCTGGCGTCCCTGCCGTCGCTCATAATGGACGCATACCTGACGAGCCTTTCCCCCGCCGGCCCAATGCAGGTTACCTCCCCGCCGGTGGCCCCCTTCAGCTCCTCGTAAGTGGCAAAGGTATCTTTGCCCCAGTAGGCGGCAGCGTCGTGTATGCTGACCCGGCCCTCTGCCACCAGGATATAGACGGGAGAATCGGCCCGGCCGGTGACGATTAGGCCATCATAGCCCGCCCGTTTAAAGGCCACGCCCCAGGAACCGCCGATGTCGGACTCGGCAAAGATGCCCGTGAGGGGAGACAGGGTGGTAACTGCATGGCGCCCGCTGCACGGTACCGGCGTATCGACGTAAGGTCCTACGGTGAAGATAAGGGGGTTCTCCGGACTGAAAGGATCTACCGCTGCATCCCCGGAATGCTCCTTGAAATGACGAGCCAAATAATAGGCCCCGAGGCCGCTGCCTCCTATAAACTTCCGGGCCTCTTCGGAAGTCAAAGGTTTCTCTTGTACGGTTCTCTTAGTGAGATCCACTTGGGCAACCTTCCCGTTGTAGCCGTACATGGGTCTTACCCCCTTACAGGTAAAATTTGCCCCGCCGCAGGCGAAAACGTGCCCTTCCTCCCCCCGCCCGGCGGCGCCGCCCCGTTCCTCACGGTCCTACAGGCGTTATCCACGGTACCCCAAACTCGCGCCCCAACCTGCGGAGCATTTCTTCTACCTCGGGCTCCAGGGGGATCCCCTCCCTCCTTCTCCTCTCCGCCGTGCGGAATTCGATTTCTCCCGGGAGCAGGACCTCCTCAACCCCGTAGGCCGGCGGCAGCCCTTTTATCTCGTCGATCATTTGAGCTATACGGTTTTTAAACTCGTCGGTGTCGCCGAAGACGCCGGGATCGACGGCGGCAAAAACATGACCCAGATTCTGCCTGCCCTCCAGATTACGATATAGGTCGCCTATGTGGGGCCCGAAGGCCGCACCCGTAAGTATACCGGCAAAAACATCTATCAGGATGGCAATGGCCGAACCCTTGGCCCCGCCGAAGGGTAACACGGCCCCTTCCAGGGCCTTCTCGGCATCGGTGGTGATGCGGCCTTCTGCATCCATAGCCCATCCCCCAGGGATGCTTTCCCCTTTTTGAGCGGCAAGGATAATCTTCCCCCGGGCTACAATACTAGTGGCCATATCGAATACAATGGGCAGCCTCCCCTTGGCGGGCACGGCCACCGAAAGGGGATTGGTTCCCATGTAAGGAGCGCGCGCCCCCCAGGGGGCCATAGTGGCCGGGGCGTTGGACAGGGCTATGCCTATTAAATCCTCCTTTAAGGCGCACATGGTGTAGTAGGCTGCAGCACCGAAGTGGTTGGAGCCCCGCACGCCCACCATCCCGGTTCCCACTGCCTTGGCCTTCTCTATGGCCAGGCGCATGGCCCGGTAAGAAGCCACCTGTCCCAGGGCGTTCCGGGCATCCATAAGGGCTACGGCCGGCGTATCCCGGATAATTGCGGGCTCACCCCGGGGATCCACCAGCCCCCGGCGTATCCTCTCTACATAGATACCCATACGGGTGACGCCGTGGGAATCTACTCCCCGGAGATTAGCCTGCACTAAGGTGTCGGACAGAAGTCTGGCCGCTTCTTCCCCCACATCCAACCTGGTAAGTATGCCGGTACAAAAATCCAGCAAATCGCTAGCTCCATAGCGTTTCAAGGATTTCACACCCTTTTTGCCTCAAGATTTCATCTATCCACCCCCGATCCCACGTACCCTCTTCAACTTGCCGGAATATGGCCTGTTCGCGGAGGGCCACTTCCCTGGTCTTGCGAAGGATTTCCTCCGCCTCGCCGGCGGGTATTACTACCACGCCGTCCGCATCCCCCACAATAACATCCCCGGGGAAAACCGTCACACCCCCACAAGAAACCGGCACGTTTATCTCCCCGGGCCCGTCCTTATAGGGTCCCCGCGGGCTTGCGCCCCGGGCGAAAACCGGCAAATCCAACCGCTTTATCCCCGCCCAATCCCGGACAGCCCCGTCTACCACCAATCCCCTGAGACCCCTCTTCAGGGCATAACGGGCCATAATTTCTCCCAGTATGGCGTTGGTCATATCGCCCCGGGCGTCCACAATGATAACGTCCCCCGGCTCGGCCATATCGAGGGCTTTATGGACCAGCAGATTATCTCCCGGCCGCGTCTTTACCGTAAAGGCTATACCGGCCAGCTTGGCGTCTTCCCGCACCGGCTTTATCCCGGCATCCATGCAAAACATTCTCCCCATGTTGTCGGCTATGTTACAAGTAGAGTACGGGAGAAAGGCGTCGGCGAGGGAGAGGGGCGGGCGTTTAACCCGGGTGTAAATGCGGAAACCTGCGGCCATTTAATTCTCACTCCTTAATATATCCGCGCATTTGGTTAAAGTCTGAATATCTTCTTTTTCCGCCCGTACATGGCGAACACGATACCTAAAGTCGCCCACGGCTTAACATCTACTATGCGGCCGCGACGCTCTTAAGTTTCCAGTTTCCGGATGGCGTTTTCTATATGCATTTTCATGGCCTTGTAGGCCCCATCCGGGTTGCGATAAAACAGATAGCGCAGAACTATCTGGTGCTCCTCCAGCAAAACGGGCAGCCTGGTGGGAACACCCAGGGTATGCTTTTTGCACAACTTGAAGCTCTCCAGCCAATACTGCTCCAGGGCCTCGGCCACCCGGATGAAAATGGGGCTATGGGTGGCGCGAACGACGGCCATATGAAAACGGAAGTCTTCCTCTACCGCCGTTCCCCCCGCCATGATATTATCCCTCACCGCCTCTTGTAGCCGGGCGATCTCCTCTATCTCTTCTTGGGAAGCATATAGGGCTGCCAACCGGGCTGCTTCCGGTTCGAAACCCCTCCGGAAAACCAGCAGATCCATGGCCCGGTCCTTTTCCTCCGAACTCAGGGCAATGTCCTGGGGCAGGAGCCGCCGTTCCACCTGCCTAACAAAACAACCCACCCCGTGTTTAACTTCAATAAGGCCGATGGCCGCCAGGGCGCTCAAGGCCTCGCGCACGGCCAAACGGCTGACGCCGTAGAGCCTGGCCAGCTCCCGCTCGGACGGTATTTTCTCTCCCGGTTTTAACTTTTCCGACACTATCTGCTCCCTGATGTCGGCCACGATCTGCTCATACAGCTTGACCCGCTTAACCTCCCGCGCTTCCATGGTCACTGCTAAGTCTCCTTTTGATCCGGTGTCCATACCACTTGGTATTATTGATATAATATTCTACATATCTTAGGATCTTCCTTCTCTTCCCCGCAGGAACAGGTAAAAATTTTCGCGGGCCGGAAATAAAACCCGGACCCCTCCATCGCGGTAACCACGCGGAGGGCGGCCCGGCAGGTCCTGAAACGCGGGAAATGCCGTCGCGGAGCAGGCCGAACCTGGGGTAGTCGAAAACGGCACCGCGACGGAGTCCGTCGCCCACCGCCGGGCAGGAGGCCCCGACCGGCTTGAAAGTTCCCCGCCGTAGGGATAAACTAGACATGGGTACCGGAACCGCCCCGGTATGGCCATAAACATATCCTCGTACCGTCGGCCACCATTACTCTACACGCAAAAGATATACCGGTTACCGGTTTCCCGGAGCAGTTCCGCCAGTACGCGGCTACTATCCCTGGGAGGGACGTAGAAAAAATGGCGCGCGAAATCCTGGTCATAGGCCATCAAAAACCGGACACCGATTCCATTGCTTCCGCCATAGGATATGCCTACCTGCAAAACCGGATACGCAAAGAAAAGAATGCTATTGCAGCAAGGTGCGGGGATCTAAACCGGGAAACCCAGTTCGTGCTGGAGTATTTCAACGTACCCGCTCCTATTTACGTGGACGATGTAAAGCCCAAAGTAGAGGACGTCCTCGACGGTGGCATTCTCTTTATTCGCCCGGAGGTCACCGTCAGGCAGGCGGGAATTTTTATGCGCCAGCACGGAGTCAAGACGCTGGCCGTTGTCGACGGAGGGCAGCACCTCCTGGGCCTGCTTACGGTAGGCGACCTGGCCCGCCTCCTTTTGGAGGCGTGGGACAGCGGGTATATGCCCATGGACGCGCCGGTAAAATGTATAATGCGCACGGAGAATCTGGTGGTCTTCCACCACGACGACCTGGTCGAAGAGGTCAAGAGGACCATGCTGGAAACGCGCTACCGGAACTACCCGGTGGTGGACGAGCAAAACCGCTTTATGGGCATGATCTCCCGGTATCACCTCCTGGCCATGCGGGGCAAAAGGCTAATCCTGGTGGACCACAATGAAAGAAGCCAGGCGGTCCCCGGCATCGAGCAGGCCGAAATCTTGGAGATCATAGATCACCACCGGGTGGCGGACATAGAAACCTCCGAGCCCATTCCGGTCCGCAACGAACCGGTCGGCAGCACCTCCACCATAATCGGTAAAATCTTCGCCGAAAAGGGGATCACGCCTCCTAAGGAAATAGCAGGCGTCCTGTGTGCGGCCATATTGTCCGACACCATGATCTTGAAATCCCCCACCACCACCGAAGAGGACCGCCAGCAGGTAGACAAACTGGGAAAGCTGGCGGGCATCAACCCCGTCGAGTTCGCCAAGAAAATGTTCCAGGCGGGATCCCTGTTGGCAGGCCGCTCGGGGCGCGATATCCTACTGGAGGACTTCAAGGAATTTTGCCTGGGCAACCACACGGTGGGTATCGGCCAGATAGAAATAGTGGACCAGCAGGCCCTCCCGGTAGACCAGGAGGTCCTCCTGGAGGAGATGGACAAACTATGTAAAGAAAAGAATTACGACCTCGTATTGCTAATGGTTACCGACCTTATGCGCGACGGTACAGAACTTTTCTTCGTCGGCCAGCAGGCCCGGGCCGTGGAACAGGCCTTCAACGTGCCCCCGGGCAAGACCAAGGTATTTCTGCCGGGGGTGATGTCCCGCAAAAAGCAAGTAGTACCTCCCCTGCGGCGGGTACTTTTAGGATAGGCGTTCCATACGTCTCGGGAGAAGAGACGCAGCGCATAAACATAACGTCGTTGGCATATATTCAGGGGTGCGGAACGTGGGCTGAATAGATATGTAGACGAATTTTATATTCTACACCAAATATCCTTCGCAGCGTGCTGCCAGGAAAACCGAGCGTTGTGGACACGAGCCCGGTGGAGGCAACCGTGACGGAGCTAGGACCTATCGCGGTGGTCACGGTAGACGACACACCCTGGAAACCGGTACGGAACCACCTCGTGCGCACATATCACTACTTTGGGCATAAAAACATCCCGAAACACCAACCATAACCCCTAATAACCGAACACGGTCTACTTAAACCTATATCTGAGGCTGTAGTAATATGTCGCCTCCTAAAAACCTGCGGCCTACAAGTCGTGCTGCCTTCCACACGGAATAACTCCCAGCTGCCGGGTCTACCACCACATCCCCCGGATTCGTCACGGCTTCTATTAATCGCGCCTGAAGTCTCACCGGTTTGGCGTGGGCGTGTTCGTTAGCGGGTTTTTCCGCCCATACATCGGGTATGTTATGCATGGCCCAGACGCCCTTAGCCCGCAGGGGCTTCTTTTGAACAACCAATAAGTACTCGCACTGCCGCCGAGTACGATAACCCATACCCATTTTCTGCTTGTCCCAAACGATCATATCGACTATGCGCAGGTTTTCCGGCATCCACCCTGATACCCCTTCGCACAGGTGAAACTTGTCCACCCACAAAAAAAGGTGGCCCGTTGGAATAAGCACCCGTGCTATTTCCCCAATAAATTCTTTAATGGTAGCCTCATCCATTTGCGGTAATAGGGAACGCCTGATTCCGCGGCTTTCGCCTTCGTTGCCGTAACACAGTTTGTCCAAAACGCCCCGGTACTGGGGATCAAAGAAAACGCAGGGGACGGATTCGTCCTTCACCGACGCCAAAAGTTCTCGCCCGTCGCAGCGATTGGGAAAATCATATTTGTATAGAGGCTCCCTGAGACAGTCCCTATAATTAGGAGCGCTCCTGCCGTTGGCGAAAACTATCGACACACTCCCCCACCCCCCATTAAACCTTCGCGATTTTCCCTCCGAACGCTATAAGGCTCCCGGAGCAAATACTAAGCTCCCCTCCGGAGCAGAATACCAAGTTCCTTCCAAGCATCTTCAGCCTTCACGCCTTTACCCGCTTCGATTTCGGCAAACCCGGCTTCGATCTCCTCAGCTTCTTCCGGGGTAACCCGCTCTGTCGGC
This sequence comes from Peptococcaceae bacterium, assembly GCA_003509545.1. Classification (GTDB taxonomy): domain Bacteria; phylum Bacillota; class DSM-521; order Neomoorellales; family Neomoorellaceae; genus UBA12545. The sequence goes on along the minus strand of DOLC01000095.1, from coordinate 7,504 downwards.
CAGGCCATGAACTCCAAGATGACCAGGAGTGCCTGTACCTGTTCATCGTTTAGCCGGTCAATAAGAACCTTCGCATAGTCACGCGGCTCACATGGCAAAGCCATGGCCTTCACCCCTGGAACGCAACGCCATCGGCTCTGCACTGTTCGGCGCTCACATGGCAAAGCCATGGCCTTCACCCCGAGACCATTATACCCGCTTGCTGCCGATTCTACCACCTTATTACGGTTGTAATACTCTATATACTTGATATACTTGGATACCGGATATACGCCCGGTCAAGGAACATTTAAGGCGAAAAGGGGTTAAAATTTAGACTTACGGTTTATGGCGATTATTTAGTAATCCAACAGAATCAGCGACGGTTTTTCGGCAGATCCGCTAATTTAATTTCCTAGGCTGGAATTCCCTTGGACCTGAGGTTCCCTTCTTTATCCAACCAGAGGCGGATGCCTTTTTCCTCCCTATCAAAACGGTAAACCCGGCCGCCCACCACTATAGAAGTATTCTCAAAGGCATAACCTATGGTAACCACGGCTGCCGCGCCAGTCACCACCCTGGTGATGGCCCCACCTCTGGACCCCAGCTCTCCCACATGCACATCCCCGCCAGCCTGTATCTCACCACCGCGAAATACCCCGGATACAGTCACTTTCTTACCAGCCTGAATCCGAGAATTATAACAACCACTCCCCACCAACCGGACGTCGCCGGTAGCTATAACGGTAGAATTGAGGACGCTTGACGCCACCACATCGCTTTCTGCAGATGGGGAGAACGCAAAGGCCTGTTCCCATTCCTCGGCTCGCCGGGCCAACGTTTCGATCTCCTGAAGGTCACGCACGGCCAAAGGGGAACGAACCAGCGCCCGTTCGACTTCCCGCATAAACTCTTCCAAACCTTCAGCGGCCATTCCCGGGGGCATAGTTTCAACCTGCTTCTTGAAGGTATTGGCGGCAGCAGGAAGATGACGAAACTTCCCCTCCAGCAGCAACTTTACCAGGGGGCCGATACCGCCTTTAAGATCGCCCTGCTTAAACGCCGGGTAACTGAGTAACTGCCGGATAGCCATGGTCATCTCTTGCAAACCGACCGCCAAGGCATGAACCTGTGGCAACATCCGTTGTAGAAAATCAGGAGCTCTTCCTGCGATTACCACCGATGACAGGATATTCCCCTTGATCAGGACGGATCCCGTAGCTTGAACCCTCGCGCCGGAAACCAACCCTCCCACCCTAACATTCCCGCCCGCTTCTACTGCCATCCCTTCTGTCACATTTCCGGCAATTAGAATATCTCCTTTAAAGACAATGTTACCTGAAGCAAGGTCTACGTCACCAGTATGCACCAACTCAGGTAATACACTTACCTTCACCATGTTACGCCGGCGCGAGGCTACAGGACGTCCAGCCCGAGCTGCTACGGCCCGTTCACCATCCCTAGTAAGCACCGCCCCTTCACCTACAGAAAGGATAAAGTCCTGGGGCGACGGTGGTACAATTACCTCACCCTTGACGCTGGTACCAGGACGTCCCGGCTCAGGCGGGTGTTTGACAGCAAGGATTTCTCCCGCCTCCACCGAAGTAAAAACATAGCGTTTCCGGAAATCCACCGCTTCGTCTTCCCCCGCCAGTACCGGCACCTTGGAATTAGAGGGAAAAAGCAATTCTACCCAGCCGTCATTTCCTGGTTCTGCAGGAATACCTCGGGCGATAACTACCTCCTCTTCAGCGCAGGATGTAACACCGCGAGAGCACGCTTCCCAGTCTATGCCATAGTTAATCCCCAGCCGGGATAACTCCTGCAATAGTTCATCCCATGTGAGTGGCGGAAGACGTTCTTCCCGCTCTACTACCTCCAGTTGTAGAATCTTGGCAGGCGGGAGATCCGGCAGTTCCCGGTGAACTACCACCGTAGGGCGCGTTCGCAATATCGCTTGTAGACCATCGGAAGAAACGGATACAGACCATTTCCCTTCTCTACGCTCTTCCACCGTTTCCACCTGCACCGTATCCTTCATGGATACAGGGGTGGGTTGAGTACACTCCCGATCGTTAACAATCAGTCTTACCCCAGTGCAAGGTACCACCACCGGGTAAGGTCCCTCCGGCCGGTGCCGGACAACAAGACGCCCCTGTTTCACAAAAGCATATGGACCCACCGCTTCTCCGTCCGGAAAAGCATTGTCCGCTGCACTCGCTGTGTGTGTGTGTGTGTGTGGGGGGGGGGGGGGGGG
>DOLC01000095.1:0-5030 GCA_003509545.1 Peptococcaceae bacterium | reverse complement strand
GGGGGGGGGGGGGTGGGGGTGGGGTGGGGGGGGGGGGGGGTAATCGCCTCTTTTTTCATTAGTAATCTCCTCCTTCATTGAGGAATTCACCTCCTGCTAAGCGTTAGGATTTGTCTCTAGGACTTCCAGCACTCGGAAAAACCCTATCACTTCCAGGTCTTCGCGAATATGATCGGGGATGCGAGCAATTCTCAGGGTGCGCCCCTGCCTGTACAGGTGTCTGGCCAGGCTCAGGAGCATTCCCGCCCCGGAAGAGTCTATAAACCGAAGTCCCTGCAGATCTATCTCCACCACTTCCTCCGGCCGCCGCTGAATTTCCTGTTGTAACTGCTCCACGTTGCTGAAATCCAGTTCGCCTTCCACCTCCAGGATGGCCATCCCTTTCTTTTGCCGGACTCTAATCTCCACCCATTTCACCTCCCTTTCCCGTCACCTTAGTAACAACCAGTGTCACGTCATCCTTTTGAGGAAAACCGCGGGTAAATGTCTCCAGGTCAGATAAAATGTTTTGTTTCATCCTGTCTGCATCAGCGCCACCCTGAAGGCAAACTATCTCCTTCAATCGCTCTAGCCCGTACCTTTGTTCGCCCGGGCCACAGGCCTCCACAAGTCCATCAGTATACAGCACCACCGCATCTCCGGGGGCAAGAAAAAATTCCTCCACCCCTGAGCCAAGGTAATCTTCCAACAGGCCCAAGGCGACTCCCCGGCACCGGGCCACTTTCACCTTGCCGTCAGATAGAAGGAGGGGAGGGTGGTGCCCTGCATTGACACAGGAGAGGCGTCCAGTTATCCCGTCGTAACACAGCAGGCATAGCGTGGCAAAAGCCCCGTATTTCAGCAGTTCATACCCTCCCACCTTGTTTAACCGGCGCACTACCTCCAGAGGATGGGGATTAATCCTAATACACTCCCGAAGCATATGGCGGATTGTTTCCATCAGCCGGGCCGCCCGAAATCCTTTACCCATTACATCTCCGATGACAGCAAACACGGTTCTCTCGTCGCAGGCGATAAACTCAAAAAAATCTCCCCCAACCTGTCCGGCAGGCAGGCTACACCCGCTACCTTCCAACCCGTAAGCCTTTAGTATTTGCTCATTCCCTGTGACGACTTCTATCATCCTGCTCCTCCTTCTCTTCTCCGTCTAGAGCGGTGCTTTGCGCCAGTAACCTGTCCAGCCCTACCAGCCGCATCACCTCTGCCACTTCAGGTTGCGGCCTCAAAATCAGCATCTGGCCCCCTTTTTGCCGCCAGTCGTTGCTAATGTCCAGCAAACTTTTCAAACCGGTGGAATCAACTAAAGAAACGCCTGACAGGTCAACTTCCAGGGTGTGTTCCTTCACTTTCCCAACAACCTCTTGCAGTTGCGCTACCGTTTCCATGTCCAATTCACCGTTCAGCACTATCCGGCACACTCCCCCGACAACGTAAACATCCACTTTTAGCAATAACATCACCCTCCTTCATTGATCTTTGTCCGGTTTTAACCTGTCTGCAGGTACAATGCCAAACTCCAAAGCCAGGGTGGTACCTGATGGCCCTGTATTAAGGTAGAGGTAGTCCGCATAGTAGAGCATCAGGGTAAATCCACACCCCAAGGAATTCTTGGTTGAATAATGTTGCATCAGCGTTGCCCGGGCCAATTCGCTGGTTTTGATTCCTGGACCCCGGTCCTGCACGATAATCCTAACGGTATCCCCTGACTGTCTGGCTTGCCACCAACCACCCCCCGCATGTTTAAGAGCGTTGGCCAGCGCCTCTGACAAGCACAGCTCAATCGCGTGCCGCCTGCGGCTGTCGAGACCAGGCAAAGCTTCCCGCATTACCTGGCGGGCTTCCGGAATGTCATGGGTCTGCCGGACCTCACCCTGGGCCAGTTCTGTTCCTTCTGAAACCACTTTCTCCATTTCTTCACTATTCACCAGGTACAATCGTCCCCCCGTTACCGCTGCTATAGCCTCCCGGTAAGCCTGCACTTCCTGCTGGTGCATCTTTCTCTCCTTTTCAATCACCTCGGTGATGTCAAAGGCCAGCAGTCCACCGCTCCTGTGGTCGAATGGCACGCAGTGAAGGTCAAACACCTTTTGCCCGTCAGCACTAACGATCACCTCGCGCTGGTGCTCGGCCTGGCGAATAGCCTGGCGCATCAGCTTTTCCGCTTCTCCCATGGGCAGATCCAGGTCGGCCTGGCCCGAAAGGTAGCGGAAGCGACCCCCTTCATATTTCATCACCTTCCCCACCTTGAGAGCGTTAATTAATTCGGATTTCTCCACTTCAGCCAGCAGTTTCTCCCTCACCAGGTCCTGAAGGTGCTCTGGCAAGCGGCGGGAAATCTCCTGTACTAGCTCGCTGGCGCTTCCGGCCAGCAACTGGTATTCCTCCTTGCTAAGACGGGGGGCAGTCCCTTGCTTCCGGTGGACACACAGGATCTCAAAAACATGGACGTTATTTTTCCCTTTGAACGGCAATCCGCCTACCTCGACCCACAAGCTTTCCTGTAGCCTGATTACATACCGGCCCGGAACTGGAGCTGCCGTTTCCAGTCCAAACTCCCTGGTATTTAACACCAGAATGAGGGCCGGATACTGCTTGCCATGCTCATCTTCCAGTAATACCCGGACAGGCGGCGAAGGCACCCGGCGAAGGGGGCTCGGCTGAATAAAGTAATGGCATTCCACACAATAACGATCCGGTTCTTTCTTTGCGCATTCAAGACACCGTCGCATTTTTCCACCTCCCTTCTGCCTGTTTCCCGTTCCACTTCATCAAGACGGAGAAAAGTGCCTATTTTCAAGCATAGATTTGGAACGTTAGCGCTCTGGAAGAATAGTGTCGGCCAGGCCTCTTCCCCTTACTCCACACGGAATCCTTTGCGCCTATTTCTATGGGCAAGGTAGAACGGTTCTTCCAGACCGTGCGTATGCGTTTTTTAAGCAGCCTGGAACTGGACAAGGTTAAATCCCTGGAGGAGTTAAACCTGCTCTTCTGGCAGTGGCTGGAGGAAGATTACTAGAGCAAAATCCACAGTTCCGTGGGTATGACCCCCTGGACTACTCCATGTCCTAGGCCGACCGGGCGAATATGTTCCCGGACCCGGCGTTGTTAGACTAATATTCCCTTTTACGGGTGACCCGGAAAGTGAATCATGACGCCACCTTTTCTCTGGAACTGCCTTTAAACGCTAAAATAAAACACCAGGCGGCAGATACGGATACCGCCTGGTGTGGTTATCCTGGATACCAGCTTGCTGTGGTATATTTTGGCACCCCACCGGCAGCCCGGCTGCCATAGCCTTCCACTAGCCTTAGGCCCGCGGCTTTGCGCCCCCGCCTTTCGACGGGTTTGCCCTTGACGGCAGAGGTAAAGATTTAGGTCTTACTATACCCTACTGTGTTACTTCTATTTACTGTTTTTAGCATAACATGCTCTGGGGCTCAAATCAAGAGAGCTTTCCTCTGGCGTATCCCCACCTATGAAAAACCGCAACCCTGATTTTAGGTGATTTAGGCTACAGGGTGGGGAATATCAGCCATCATCATCTCTTCTTCTACGAGAGACGTAATTTTTTGCAACAAATTGTTGTCAACTTTGTACGGCAGTGCCCTTTGGTACATACGGCGTATCTTTTTCTGCCTTAAGTCCTCCTTGAGGTAGCGATACTCCGTGTTCTTCGTCAGCATGGCCCAGATGATGGTGAGCAACTTCCTTGCCGCTGCTACGATAGCAATTTTACGGCCTTTGCGTTTCTTTATCCTCAAGTAGAAGTCCCGTAGGGCTCCGGGCTGCCTTACCGCCGTGTGGGCAACCTGAATGAGGATCCAGCGCAGCATGCTCCGACCTGCCTTGGTAATGTGTCCGGTGTACCTGGTCTTGCCCGACTGGTGCACCGAAGGAACCAGGCCGGAGAAACTGGCAAGCTTTTTCGCCGAGGTAAAGCGCTTGATATCGCCAATCTCGGCCAATATGGTTAGGGCAGACAAAACATCTATACCGGGTATGCCCAAAAGGCTCTCCACTCCGGGCAGCTCAATAGCCCTTAGGTTCAACTCTTTCTCAACGGCCGTGATTTCCTCCTCCAGGGCCTCAAGGATTTTAAGGTTCGAGGTGAGGACTATTTTCTCCACCTCAGGCAGTTCCTCAAGTTCCCGGAGGAACTGCCTGCCCTTTACTCCGAACAGGTCGCTTACCGGCACCTTTATGGCGTGCCTGGCCAAAACCGCGTGTATCCTATTCTTAACCCCCACGACCTGCTTCTTTAAGGCCGCCCGGTGGTGGAGTAGGGTCCTTAGCTCTCGTTCTACCTTGGAGGCCACCCAGCAGGCACAGACGAAGTCTGCAGCCAAGAGCCTGACCAAAATCTCGGCGTCTACCTTGTCCGTCTTAATCCTGGCCTCGGCTATGGCCCTGGTCCTTATGGGGTTGACGACTATCACTTGTGCCCCGCGCTCGCTTAAGATATCATAAATCATGGAGGCATTGCCCGTGGCTTCAAGGGCTACCTTACAATTACCGTCGAGTTCTTGGGCGAACCGCTTCCACTCCTTCTTCTCGTTGGGGAAGCGGAACCGCCTAATGGTGTTGTCCGGAAGAAGCTCTGCTCCCTCGCAAGTAGCTTTGTGGACATCAAGGCCAAAATACCGCAATCCTGACGACCTCCTTTTCTTGGGGCAGGCAAAGGTAAGCACGACAATCACCTATCCGGGCTTTCTAGCCCACTTGGGCGGGTCGACGAGCGGCCAAACAGTTTGTCGGGCTCTAGGCCCATAGGGATACACGGCCGCCCTGCCTGCACCCACCTTTGCTTGTATCCCACCCTAATAGATTAATTCGTCAGGGTTGCGGTTTTATCATGCCAACAGTTTTCAGCCTGCTTTGGCTTACGCTCGCAAAAGCCTCCCTCGCGGGCCAAACTAGCGCTCGGCCCCCAGCTCCCGCGGACCTCCCGGCAGAATTTAAGCATCCCGCCTCAGGTGCCGGGCTCCGGCATCCATGCCCTCCGGTCCGCCTCCGCTTTCGGCCTCCGTAAA
>DOLC01000130.1 GCA_003509545.1 Peptococcaceae bacterium | reverse complement strand
TTTTGCTTGGCTTAAAGGCTTAAGGCAGGCTTCCCGGCAGAATTTAAGCATCCTGCCTCAGTTGCCGGCCGCAAGGATACATGCCCTCGGGCCAAGCTTTAAGCCTTTCGCCAAGCTTAAAGCCTGGGCTAGCCGCGAAAGCTTGTTCGCTCGCTTCCAAGCCCAAGCAGGCCTGCTCTGCAAAAAGTGGGGATAACTCAGGGCAAATTGGTCTTGCATTCTCGCCGGCTTTATGATGTAATTTATTTTGTTCGCCAGTAGGTAGTGGAGGGTGAGGGTCAAGGTGGACCAGACGAGGACCCCCATATTTACCGCCCTTAAGCAGTATATAAATAACGGAGTCCTTCCTTTTCACGTGCCGGGCCATAAGCAGGGCCGGGCTTTGGCCGAGCTAAAGGAGTATGTAGGAGAGAAGGTCCTGGCCATGGATTTGACCTGCATGCCGGACCTGGACAATATCTGCAACCCCCGCAGCGTAATCCGGGAAGCCGAAGAGCTTGCGGCGGCCGCCTACGGGGCGGATTATGCCTTTTTCTTGGTCAACGGTACTACTTCCGGCATCCAGGCCATGATCCTGGCCCTTTGCAAGCCGGGGGACGAGATCATCATCCCGCGCAACGCCCACCGCTCCGCCCTGGGAGGGCTTATTTTGAGCGGTGCGCGGCCCGTCTATATTGAACCGGAGATCAACGGCGACTACGGCATTTCCATGGGCGTTACACCGGAAAGGGTAGAATGGGCGCTGAAGGAGCACCCCAACGCCAAGGCGGTGTTTATCATTAGTCCCAATTATTACGGTACGGTGCCGCCCCTGGTGGATATCGTGAAGGTAGCCCACCGGTACGATGTTCCCGTGGTGGTGGATGAGGCCCATGGCGCCCACTTGAAATTCCATCCGGCCCTCCCCATGTCCTCCATGGAGGCCGGTGCGGACCTGGCGGCCGTAAGCGCCCATAAGCTGGCCGGCTCCCTGACCCAGAGTTCCTTTCTCCTGGCCCGGGGACACCGGATAGACCCCAAACACTTGAAGGCGGTCCTTAATATATCCCAGACCACGAGCCCTTCGTACATTTTGCTGGCTTCCCTGGATGTGGCCCGCAAGCAGATGGCCCTGCACGGCCGGGAACTTCTGGAACGCACCCTGAAAATCGCCGGCTGGATACGGCAGGAGCTGGGCCGGATTGAAGGTTTGCGGGTGATGGGCCGGGAGGTTATCGGCCTCCCGGGCTGCTCGGACCTCGATCCCACCAAGATTACGGTCAACGTGCAGGAATTGGGCCTTTCGGGTTATGAGATGGAAACCCTTTTGCGCCAGGAGTACGGCATCCAGGTAGAGCTCTCGGATCTGTATAACGTCCTCCTGTTAATCTCCATCGGGGATGACTGGGAAATGGCCGGGCGGCTGGTGGAGGCCTTCCGGGATATTGCCCGCCGGCGTTCCCCCAAGAATGTGGTGCGTTTCTGCCTGCCCCTGCCGGCCATCCCCCGCATGCTTGTTTCGCCGCGGGAGGCCTTTTACAGCCAGACGCAAAGTATAGAGCTGGAGTACGCCGAAGGGGAGATCAGCGCCGAGGCCATCACCGCCTATCCCCCAGGTATCCCCTTAATCTGTCCCGGTGAAATCATTACCCGGGAGGTTATCGACTACGTCAACCTTTTGAAAAAAGAGCACGCCGATCTCCAGGGGCCGGAAGACCCGGAATTAAAATACATCCGGGTCCTTAAGGACACGGTTAGCATGGTGGAAAGGGAGGCGGTCAGCCGGGTGGGCGGTCTGGCCTAGGCAGGGCCTCTCAAGGACATCCCAGGGAGAAAATATGTTATAATTTTCACGGGGTGATCCTAAGACTATGATCTACGGGTTCCTTATCTTAGGCGGCGTAGTCTTAACCTTTCTTTACTACCTATACCGGCAGCGCAGGGAGCCGGGTCCTGACGTCTTCCCGCGCAACAAACGATATGCTTCATAGCAAGGATTAAGCCCTGAAGAGAGGGAAAAAGCATAAAATGTCGAATTACTGGTCGTAGGTGCGGAAGGAGGGGAAGGATTGCGCAAACTCCCCCTGGACTGCTTACGGCCAGGAATGGAAGTCGCCCGGCCTATCTACAGTGCGGAAGGCCGGGTGCTCTTAAATAAGGGCGTCATTTTGAAGCCTTATTATATCAGGCGTTTGCGGGAACTGGGCGTACCGGCGGTTTATGTAGTGGACGAGCTGGTAGGCGACTGGGAAGTGCAGGATGTAGTGTCCGAGACCACGCGCCTCCAGGCCCTGAAACTCGTTAAAGAGGTGATGGAAGCCTGCCGCGGGAAAAGATCGGTGGGCAACGGCCTCATCGCGTCCCCTAGGGTAAGGCGGGTAGTGGAGAACCTTTTGGACGATCTTCTGGGCCAAAGGGAGATTATGGTGAACCTGGTGGATATCCGGGCCATCGACGATTATACCTTCGGCCATTCGGTGAACGTGTGCATCCTGGCCCTTATTACCGGCATTACCCTGGGGTACCGGCGCTCCAGCTTAATCCAGTTGGGTACGGGGGCCCTGTTCCACGATATAGGAAAAACCCTGGTGCCGTTCCAAATCCTGAACAAGCCCGGGCCTTTAACGCCGGAAGAATACCAGGCGGTGTGCCATCACTGCCGCTACGGCTTCGATATTCTGAGCTGCCAGGAGGGCATAACTCCCGAAGTGGCCATGGTGGCTCTGGAGCACCACGAACGCTACGACGGGACCGGCTACCCCCAGGGTCTGCGAGGGGAGGAGATCCACGAATTCGCGGCCATTACGGGTATTGTGGATGTTTACGATGCCCTAACTGCCGACCGGGTTTACCGCAGGGCGTATTTGCCCCATGAAGCCTACGAGATGCTGGCCGGGGCGGGGAACTTCCGGCACGATTACCGCCTGGTCAGGGCTTTCCTGTTTAATGTCGCCGCCTACCCTTCCGGTACCCTGGTACAGCTCAACACCGGGGAGATCGGAGTGGTCCTCAGGACTCCGCGGGGGCAATCTTACCGGCCCCGGGTGCAGTTGCTTTATAATAAAGATGGGAGTATCCTTAAGGAGAAGCCGGAAATAGATCTGGCCTCGGAGCCCCAGCGGTGGGTGAGCCGGGTGATACCGCCCGGGGAGAAGGTCGGGAATTAGATCTGTCTTACGGAGGGATGGGAACATGCCCACCTATGATTTTAAGTGCCTGGAGTGCGGCCATCTGTTTACCGAGTTCGTGGCTTTGAAGGACAAGGACAAAGTGTCGTGTCCTTCCTGCGGGGGGAAAGTCAGCCAGCGCTTTACCGGTTTTCTCTATACCCGCAAGGGCGGCGACGGGTCCGGCTCGTCGGGCGGCTGCAGCGGGGGCAGTTGTAGCGGCTGCAGCGGGTGCCATTGAAGTACTTGCCGGGAGGGGTTTGGGGGCTTCCGTCACAGGTACAAAGGTCGGTTGACGGCAGACGGGGGAGAAGGGGAAAGGGGGTTTGTGATGAAAAATACATCCCCCGTTTAAAACCCCAGTTAAAAGTGTTACAAGTTGCAAGAAAATTAACGTATTTTGAGAAGGATTTTTTGTCTAGTTGTAGAATATACTTACCTGTAAGGTGGCCTAACCACCAGGTTATTAAAATGGAGCTGCGGGAAAGGAGGGCTTACTGCCGGGAAGGGAGGACTGGTGGATTAAGTTTTGGAGCCCAAGGTTTGCTATCCCGGGGGTCCCGGGGAAAAGAAACGGCGGACAAAACAATATTTTAACAAAGGGTATTTTTGAGTAATATTTTTAGTTAAGTATAATTACCGGTAAGTATGGGATTATAATTACGTGGAAGAATTTTATGTCACTCTGTAACAAAAAGAGGAAGGACGGTAGAAAAGGGGGTGGTGGCCTGAAAAAGGGGAGGGTGTCCCCTGGGATGTGCTAATTTTATTACAATTAATCCACCGTAAAGGAGGTCAATCATGAGCACCGGATTACTGGCATTCCTGGCATTCTTGCCCATTTTGGTGGCCATGATCTTGCTGGTGGGTTTTGGCTGGGGTGCCCGCCAGGCTATGCCTGTAGGTTACGTAGTCGTTTTTATTATCGGTTTGCTGGTCTGGAAAATGGATGTAATCACTATCCTGGCGGCTTCCATCCAGGGACTGTGGATCGCAGCAACCCTCTTATGGATTATTTTCGGGGCCCTCCTCTTGCTCGCGACCCTAAAACATAGCGGCGCCATAGCCACCATCAGGGCGGGTTTTATGAAGATAAGCCCTGACCGGCGTATCCAAGCCATAATAGTTGGGTTCCTGTTCGGCTGCTTCATCGAGGGGGCTTCCGGGTTCGGCACGCCCGCGGCCATCGTAGGGCCTCTGCTCTTAGCCTTAGGATTTCCCGCCTTTGCCGCGGTGATAGTGGGTATGATAACCCAGAGCACACCGGTGACCTTCGGCGCCGTGGGAACGCCCATCCTCGTGGGGGTAAGCGGCGGTCTGACCGGCGCTGCCGCCGTGGAAGCCCATGCCGAGGCCCTGGGCCTGACGTGGGCTGAATATATTGCCAGCATCGGTGCGCGGGCAGGTACCTTCCATGCCATCATCGGTTTCGTCATGCCCCTTATTATTTCCATGATGTTGACGCGGTTTTTCGGCAAGAACAAGTCCTGGAAGGAAGGGCTGGAGGTATGGCCCTTCGCCCTCTTCGCCGGGGTGGTCTTTGTCATCCCCTACGTCCTTTTGGCCAATTTCGTGGGGCCGGAATTTCCCTCTATGTTGAGCGGCCTGCTGGCAGTGAGCATTTGCAGTTATGCGGCCAGTAAAGGCTTCCTGCAGCCCAAGAAAATCTGGGATTTTCCGCCCCAGGAGGAATGGCCTTCTTACTGGATGGGGACGGTCAGCGGCGACCCGGGCCAGGTGCGGGCTCAGATGCCCCTTATAAAAGCGTGGGTCCCCTATGTTTTGGTGGGTATCATCTTGGTGCTTACCCGCATGCAGCCTGCCCTTAAGGGGGCTTTAACTAAAATAACGATAGTTCACAATAATATCCTCGGAACAAGTATCAGCCACAGCTGGCAGTGGGTATATTCGCCCGGCGCCCTCATCGCCCTGGTAGCCGTAATTACATGGTTGATCCATCAGATGAAAGGCCAGGAGATTAAAGCAGCTCTCAAGGAGTCGGCCGGGCAGTTGTTCAACGCCTCTATGGCCCTTATTTTCACCGTCCCCATGGTGCGGGTATTCATTATGTCCAATATTAACAATAGCGGACTTGAAAGCATGCCTATTCTCATGGCCCGCTTTGTAGCGGATTCCGTGGGAGGGGCATGGCCGGCCTTTGCGGCCGTCATCGGGGCCATAGGGGCCATGATCGCCGGTTCCAACACCGTCAGCAACCTGACCTTCTCCCTATTCCAGTGGTCGGTGGCCGACTTTATCGGCGTGGGCCAGCGGATTGTGGTGGCCATTCAGGCCGTCGGGGGAGCGGCGGGCAATATGATATGTGTGCATAACGCCGTGGCGGCCGCGGCCGTGGTCGGCATGATCGGTAAAGAGGGGCTGATTTTGCGCCGGACCTTCCTGCCGACCATCTATTATCTGGTGGCCATTGGGGTATACGGTATGATTGCCATTTACGTTTTAGGATTTAGTACTACAGCGTCAGATAGA
>DOLC01000084.1:584-6502 GCA_003509545.1 Peptococcaceae bacterium | reverse complement strand
CGCTAGTTTGGCCCGCGAGGGTTTGCGGAGCGAGCGTAAGCCAAAGCAGGCCAGAATCAAAACTGGGGGCGCGCCGGTCGGTGAACTCTTTGCAGGGGTATGGCATCTGTGCTATACTAAAATAGCTTTGATTCCGTACCCCGGAGGTGAAATCCAGTGAAACCCGACATTCATCCTCCCTACGACAAGGCGCGCATTGTCTGCGCTTGCGGCAACGTAATCGAGACCCGCTCCACCAAGAAGGAGATCCGGGTAGAGGTTTGCTCAAACTGCCACCCCTTCTATACGGGGACGCGGCAGCGGGTGGTGGAACGCGGTGGCCGGATCGAACGCTTCAGGAAGAAATACGGCCGGTAAAGGAGGAAGGCGGAGCCCCAGGCTCTGCTTTTTCCTATGGAGCAGGCCGGAATTCCAGTACGGCGGCCAGGCCGTTATCGAAGGCGTCATGATGCGGGGCCCCCGCCGGCTGGCGGTGGCCGTCCGGCGTCCGGCAGGGGACATCCTGGTGGAGTCCCAGGCCTTTACTTCCTGGGCGGCACACCACCCGGTTTTAAGATGGCCCTTTTTTCGGGGGATCGTAGCCCTCATCGAATCCCTGGTGCTGGGGATCCGTTACCTCAGTCTTTCGGCCAACTGGGCCCTGGAAGAAGAAGGGGAGGAGCTCACCACCCGGGACCTCGTCCTCACCGTGGGCCTGGCCCTGGTGGTGGCTGTGGCCCTTTTCGTCTTGTTGCCGGCGGCTCTGGCCGTGCTTTCCCGGAAAATGCTGCCCTTTTACGGGCAGAACCTTTTGGAAGGGGGTTTGCGGCTGGCCCTCTTCTTGGCGTATGTTTGGGCCATTTCCCGGGTAAGGGAGATTCAGAGGGTATTTCAATACCACGGAGCCGAGCATAAAGTCATCAACGCCCTGGAGGCAGGCGAAGACCTAAAGGTGGAGAAGGTGCGTCCCTATTCCACCCTCCATCCCCGCTGTGGCACCAGTTTTCTCCTCCTGGTCCTGGTTCTAACCGTGGTGTTTTTCTCCTTTTTGGGGGAGGGGGGCCTGCTGTGGCGGCTGGCCTCCAGGCTGGTGCTGCTGCCCGTGGTGGCCGGGGTGGCCTACGAAATTATGAAATTTTCCAGCCGCCATATAGATTCCCTCCTGGTGCGGGTAGCGGTGGCCCCGGGCCTGTGGTTGCAGCGGCTTACCACCCGGGAGCCCGACGACGATATGCTGGAAGTGGCCTTAAAGGCCCTTATGGCCGCCCGGGAGGAGGATACCGCCGGAGGAGGTGAGGAAAGTGCTGGAGAGGCTGCAGGAGCTGGAAGACAAGTATGAAGAACTGGCCAGGCTTATGACGGACCCCGAGGTAGTGACGGACCCGGCCCGCCTGCAGAAGACGGCCAAAGCCCACGCCGAACTCGAGGAGATAGTGACCACCTTCCGGCGTTACCGCCGGGTGGAAGGGGATCTGGCCGCGGCCCGGGAGATGCTGGAGAAGGAGCAGGACCGGGAATTTGCGGAACTCCTCAAGGAAGAGATAGAAACTTTGGAGGAAGAAAGGGAAGACTTAAAGCAGCGGCTCAAGATTCTCCTGCTACCCAAGGACCCCAACGACGAAAAGAACATCATTATGGAAATCCGTGCGGGCGCCGGGGGAGAAGAGGCGGCCCTCTTTGCCGCCGACCTTTTCCGCATGTACCAGCGTTACGCCGAAAACAAAGGCTGGCGGACGGAAATAATGGACTCCCATCCTACGGAGCTGGGCGGTTTCAAGGAAATTATCCTTTTTATAGAGGGGCGGGGGGCCTATAGCCGCCTCAAGTTCGAGAGCGGCGTGCACCGGGTCCAGCGTATCCCGGTGACCGAGTCCGGCGGCCGCATTCATACTTCGACCGCCACCGTGGCCGTGCTGCCGGAGGCGGAAGAAGTGGACGTCGAGATCAAGCCCGAAGACCTGCGCATCGATATTTTCTGCTCCAGCGGCCACGGAGGCCAGTCGGTCAACACCACTTATTCGGCCGTCCGCATTACCCATTTGCCCACCGGCTTGGTGGTGAGCTGCCAGGACGAGAGGTCCCAGCTCAAGAACAAAGAAAAGGCCCTCAAAGTCCTGCGGGCGCGGCTTTTAGATATGGCCCGCTCCCAGCAGCAGGACGAACTGGCGGCCGTCCGGCGTTCCCAGGTGGGTACGGGAGACCGCAGCGAGCGGATCCGCACTTATAATTTTCCCCAGAACCGGGTTACCGACCACCGCATCGGCCTAACCCTGCACCGGCTGGATACGGTGCTGGACGGCGACCTGGACGAAATCATTGAAGCCCTGATCACCAGCGACCAGGCGGAACGGCTGAAGCAGATGGAGGGTAAATAAGGGCTTGGCCGGGGACGAAAGGAATAGAGGGTTCGCGGAGGTGACCCTGGGGGAAGCCCTTAAGGAAGCAACCTCCCGTCTGAGACAGGCCGGCGTAGAGGAGCCGCGGCTGGAGGCAGAGATCCTCCTGGCCGCCGTCACCGGCCTGACCAGGCCCCGGCTGCTGGCCCGGTTGCACGAACCGGTCGGCGCGGAGAACCTGAGGCGATACTTCCGCTTGGTGGCCCGGAGGAGCCGGGGTTACCCCCTCCAGTACCTCACGGGCCGGCAGGAGTTTATGGGGCTGACCTTCAAGGTTACGTCGGACGTATTGATCCCCCGGGGGGATACGGAGGTCCTGGTAGAGGCGGTCCTCGACCGGGTTGCCGGGGAAAGACCCTGGCGGGCGGCCGATGTGGGCACCGGCAGCGGCGCCATCGCCGCCAGCCTGGCCTACTATCTCCCCGGAGCCTTTATATATGCCCTGGACATCAGCGGAGCGGCTTTAAGGGTGGCGGCGGAGAACGCCCGGCATTTGGGAGTGATAGATAGAATTTGCTTCCTGCAAGGGGACCTTCTGGAACCCCTTTTGGGGCTGCAGGAGGTGGGCCGTTATGGTCTTGACGCGGTGGTGGCCAATCTCCCCTATATTCCCACCGGGGAGTTGAGGAGACTGCCGCGGGAGGTGCGCCGCGAGCCCCGTGCGGCCCTGGACGGCGGACCGGACGGCCTGGAGCTGTACCGCCGCCTCCTGCCCCAGGCGGCCGCCCTCTTAAAACCGGGGGGACTGCTGGCCGTGGAAATAAGCCCCGAACAGGTTGGGGCCATGAGCCGATTGGCCGCGGACCTGGGGGACTACACCGTCGAGGAAATTATCGAGGATTACGCCGGCCGGCCCCGGTGCTTCCTGGCCCGGCGGCGGGAGGAGGACAGGCCCCGGGCCGGCCCCGGTGAGAAGCTATTTTCTGGGTAGAGGTGAGGCCTGTGCCTGCCGGCAAACGGACCAAATACATCAAAATCGATCCCCAGGTGCCGGAACTCCATAAAATACGCCTGGCGGCCCGGATACTGCAGCGGGGCGGGGTGGTGGCCTTCCCCACGGAGACCGTATACGGCCTGGGGGCCAACGCCCTGGATCCCTATGCCGTGCGCCGTATTTTCCGGGCCAAGGGGAGGCCCCAGGACAACCCCCTTATCGTCCACGTGGCCGGCCTCAAGATGGTCAAGGCTCTAACGGCGAACCTCCCCTCCAGGGCCCTGGAACTCATGCGGCGTTTCTGGCCCGGCCCCCTGACCCTGGTGCTGCCCAAAAGCAGCCTGGTTCCTCCGGAAGTAACGGCCGGCCTGAACACCGTGGCCATCCGCATGCCCGCCCATCCGGTGGCCCTAGCCTTGATCAAGGCCGCAGGCCTGCCCGTCGCCGCGCCCAGCGCCAATTTGTCCGGCAAGCCCAGCCCCACTACCGGGCACCATGTCCTCCGGGACCTGCGGGGCAAAATCGAGGCCGTGGTCGACGGCGGGCCGGCCTGGGTGGGCCTGGAATCAACGGTCCTGGATTTGACCTCCCCGGTGCCGGTTATCTTGCGGCCGGGGGGAATTACCCGGGAACAGCTCCGGGAGGTTTTGGGGGAGGTATCCCTGGACCCTGGCATCGGGCAGCCCGGGGACGGGGCCGCCCCCAAATCTCCGGGCATGAAATATATTCATTACGCCCCGGAAGGGGAAGTATATCTGGTAGAAGGCGATCTATCCTCCATGGCCTCCCGGATACGGGAACTGGTGGCCTTCTTTAAAGGGCAAGGCAGGCGCGTGGCCGTATTGGCCACCGTGGAGACGGCCGCTCGGTATATGGGAGATCCCCGGCCCGATTACCTGGAAGTCCTGGGCAGCAGGCAAGATCTCTCCCAGGTAGCTGCCCGTCTCTTCGGCGCCCTGCGCAACTGCGACCGCCACGGCATGGAGGTAATCCTGGCCGAAACCTTCCCCGAGGAAGGCCTCGGCCTGGCCATCATGAACCGGTTGCGCAAAGCTGCCGGCAACCGCATAATTCGACCATAGGGGGCAAGCTTCCGGTGGATCTTCCTGCTGTTTTACTGGTGGCCATAGCCCTGGGAACCGATGCCTTTTCCCTGGCTACCGGGCTTGGCATGGGGGGAATGAGGAGGCGCCTGGCCGTATTTTTTTCGGGCGCCGTAGGACTTCTGCACATCATCATGCCTCTGGCCGGGCTTTACCTGGGATACTTCATGGGCCGCCTCCTGGGGCGCCTGGCGGCCGTAGTGGGGGCCGTAGTCCTGGCCGCCATAGGTTTTTTGATGCTCTGGGAGGCCGTGGCCAGGGACCGGGAGCCGGGCTTCTGGGGCCGCCGCCTGGGGAAGGGCCTCCTGGGCAAAGGGGTCATCCAGGGAGTATCCGCCGTACTCCTGCTGGCCGGGAGCGTGAGCCTGGATGCCCTGAGCGTCGGCTTCGGCCTGGGGGCCCTCCAGGCCAACCTGCCCCTTACGGTCCTGGCCATGGGGCTGGTGGCGGCGGTGATGACGGCCGCGGGGTTTTTCCTGGGCCGGCGGGCCGGCCACTGGCTGGGGGATAAGGCCGAAATAGC
The DNA here is from genome assembly GCA_003509545.1 of Peptococcaceae bacterium. Taxonomy (GTDB): domain Bacteria; phylum Bacillota; class DSM-521; order Neomoorellales; family Neomoorellaceae; genus UBA12545. The sequence continues at coordinate 1,567 of DOLC01000084.1, read as the reverse complement.
CGGCGGGCTGATCCTGGTGATTATCGGCCTGAAAATGCTGGTGGGGTAAGGAAAAGGGGGAGGGTTATGCCGGCGATTCTTTTCGTGTGCACGGGCAACACGTGCCGCAGCAGCATGGCCGAAGGCCTCGCCAAGAAGATCGCCCGGGAAAAGGGTTGGGCGGGCGAAATATGGTCGGCCGGGGTGGCGGCGTGGCCCGGGGCCCCGGCCACCGACGAGGCCGTCAGGGCCGCCGCCGAGTGGGAGGTGGACCTGACGGGCCACCGGGCCAGACTCCTGGATGCGGAGCTGGTGGACAAGGCCGACCTCATCCTTACCATGACCCAGGACCACAAACGGCACATCCTGGAGCGCTTTCCCCGGGCGGCGGGCAAGGTTTTTACCCTGGCGGAATATGCCGCCCCCGGAGAAGGGGATATCCCGGATCCCATCGGGCACCCCCTGGAGGCCTACCGGGCCTGCGCCGCCCGCCTTAAAGAATTAATAGAGAAAGCCCTGGACCGCCTCGGGAACAACCTTTAAGACACCCATGCCGCTAACGCGGCACCATCAGAAGAATAAAAACAACGGGCTGGCATACAAACAAAAACAATGCCGGCCCGGAGGGAAGTTATTTTCGGGGTAGCCGCTCATGAGGGCGACGCCCTCTCCACGAACCATGAAAATTGAGAAGGCTATTTTCGGAGCAGAAGTAACCGAATAATATTTTTTGCCTCCCTATAAAGCAGGAATTTATGGACTTATGCCGAATAATGATTTAAATACAATTTAACTTTGGCCCGGTGAGGTGCAGTAAGGATTGCGCATAGCCCTGGGTAGCGACCACGGAGGTTATCACCTCAAGGAAGAAATCAAAAAGTTCCTCGAGGAAGCAGGGGTGCTCTACCGCGATTTCGGGTGTTTTAACCCCGAGGCGGTAGATTATCCCGATTATGCCCGGCAGGTGGCCGAAGCCGTGGCCCGGGGTGAGTTCGAGCGGGGCA
>DOLC01000084.1:0-316 GCA_003509545.1 Peptococcaceae bacterium | reverse complement strand
CCCGGGGTGAGTTCGAGCGGGGCATTTTGTGCTGCGGTACGGGCATAGGGGTGGCCATTGCCGCCAACAAAGTGCCCGGCATCCGCGCCGCCCTGTGTCACGACACCTTTTCGGCCAGGGCCTCGCGGGAACACAACGATGCCAACGTCCTGGCCTTGGGCGGGCGGGTCATCGGACCGGGCCTGGCCCGGGAAATCGTAAAAACGTGGCTCGAAGCCGGGTTCACGGGCGGGCCCCACGGCCGGCGGCTGGCCCAAATAGCCGCCCTGGAGAAGGAATACGCGGCAGGCCGGGAAACCGGAGAAGGGACCTGCGG
>DOLC01000102.1 GCA_003509545.1 Peptococcaceae bacterium | reverse complement strand
AAAGGCGAAGGCAGGCCCGAGGGCATGTATCCTTGCGGCCGACAACTGATGCAGGAGCCCGAATTTGCTGGGAAGCCTGCCGGAGCCTTGAGCCAAGGAGAAGTCCTGCCCGCGAAGGAGGCCTTTGCGAGGGAAAGCCAAGCAGGCCTAGAAACAAAACCGGGAATAGAATACGCCAGACCTTGGCGCCCTCGAGTCTCCACGCCCTGGCTGCCTTCCCCGGTCAGCCCGCATGGCGTACCTCATCCTTCGCAGCCCGGTCGCGCTCCAGCACCGGCTTGAGAAACTGGCCAGTGTAGGAAGCAGGTACCTGGCAGATCTCCTCCGGCGTTCCGGCCGCCACCACCCGGCCGCCCCGGTCCCCGCCTTCCGGCCCCAGGTCGATGACGTAGTCGGCGGATTTTATCACGTCCAGATTATGCTCGATTACCACTACCGTGTTACCCGCATCCACCAGGCGCTGCAGCACGGTTAGCAAGCGGTGGACATCGGCCATGTGGAGACCGGTGGTAGGCTCGTCTAGTATATACATGGTCCGGCCGTTGCTCCGGCGGGCGAGTTCCGTGGCCAACTTGACCCGCTGGGCCTCTCCGCCGGAGAGTGTGGTGGCCGGCTGACCCAGTTTAATGTATCCCAGCCCCACATCCTGGAGGGTGCTGAGGCGCCGGTGCAGGCGCGGAATGGCAGAAAAGAATTCGGTGGCCTCGTCCACGGTCATATCCAGGACGTCGGCAATGGACTTACCCTTGTACTTGACTTCCAGAGTTTCCCGGTTATAGCGTTTACCCTTACAGACCTCACAGGGCACGTACACGTCGGGTAAGAAATGCATCTCGATCTTAATAATGCCGTCCCCGCGGCAGGCTTCGCAGCGGCCGCCTTTAAGGTTAAAGCTGAAGCGGCCCGGCTTATAGCCCCGGGCCCTGGCCTCGGGGGTGGCGGCAAATAGACTGCGGATGTCGTCCATGGCGCCGGTATAGGTGGCCGGGTTGGAACGGGGCGTACGGCCGATGGGCGCCTGGTCCACGGCAATAACTTTGTCCAGGTGCTCGATGCCCCTGATCTCCCTGAACCGTCCCGGCGTAGTCCGCGCGCCGTTGAGCCTTTGGGCCAGCGCGGCGTACAAGATTTCGTTCACCAAGGTGCTCTTGCCCGAGCCGGACACGCCGGTCACGCAAATGAAAGTCCCCAGGGGAAAACGGACATCGATGTCCTTGAGGTTGTGTTCGCTGGCCCCCAAAATCTCCAGCCACTTCTCCGTGGGCTTCCTCCTGACGGCCGGGACGGGGATACGGCGCCGGCCGCTCAAGTACTGGCCGGTCAAGGATTGGGGGCAGGCCATGACGTCGCTCAAGGACCCGGCCACCACCACCTGCCCTCCGTGGGCGCCGGCGCCGGGGCCGACATCGATGATAAAGTCGGCTTCCCGCATGGTCTCCTCGTCGTGCTCCACTACAATAACCGTATTGCCCAGGTCGCGCAAACTTTTCAGGGTGGCGATGAGGCGGGCGTTGTCCCGTTGGTGCAGTCCTATGCTGGGTTCGTCCAAAATGTACAGCACCCCCACCAGCTGGGACCCGATCTGGGTGGCCAGGCGAATACGCTGGGCCTCCCCTCCCGACAGGGTGGAGGTTGGCCTGTCCAGGGTAAGATAGTCCAGACCCACGTCTATCAAGAACTGGAGGCGCGAGCGGATCTCCTTTAGAATCTGCCGCGCGATTATCCGTTCCCGCTCGGTAAGATCCAGCCCGTCGAAGAACTCCCGGGCCTCGGCCACCGAAAGCCGGGTTACCTCATAAATATTCTTACCGCCTACGAGCACCGCCAGGGCTTCGGGCTTCAGCCGGGCTCCCCGACAGGCGGGACAGGGCTTCTTGCTCATGAACTCCTCGATCTCCGCCCGCGACCATTCGGACTCGGCTTCCTGGTACCTCCTCTCCAGGTTGGGTATAACACCTTCAAAGGACGCCTCGTAGGTGCGGTGCTCACCGAAACGGTTGGTGTAGCGAAAGCGGATCCTCTCCCGCCCGCTGCCGTAAAGGATAACCTGCAAGTGTTCCGGCTTAAGGTTGCGCACCGGCTCATCCAGACTGAAGCCGTAATGCTCGGCCACGCACTCCAGCATTTGGAGGTAGCCGTTGGCCCCGCGGCCCCAGGGCGCAATGGCCCCTTCCCTCAAGGTGAGGGTGGGGTCGGGGATTACCAGGGCCGGGTCCACTTCCATACTGGTACCCAAGCCCGTGCATACAGGGCAGGCGCCGTACGGACTGTTAAAGGAGAACAGCCGCGGCGCCACTTCGGGCAGGCTGAAACCGCAGTCGGGGCAGGCGAACTTGGCGCTGAAGAGGAGGGCTTCGCCGCCCTCTACCTCCACCAGGGCTATATCGTCCGCCAGCTTGAGGGCGGTTTCCAGGGAGTCCGCCAGGCGCCTTTCAATGCCCGGCCGGATCTTGAGGCGGTCCACCACCACCTCTATGGTATGCTTCTTGTTCTTGTCCAGCCGGATCTCCTCCGCAGTCTCCCGGAGCTCGCCGTCCACCCGTACCCGAACGTAGCCGTTCCGGCGGATCTCCTCCAGCAGGGAGCGGTACTCTCCCTTGCGGCCCCGGACCACCGGCGCCAGAATCTGTAGGCGGGTGTCCTGGGGATAAGCCAGCAGGCGGTCCACCATCTGGGATACCGTTTGGGGAGCGATGGCGCGGCCGCACCGGGGGCAGTGGACCCGGCCCACCCGCGCAAAAAGGAGGCGCAGGTAATCGTAGATTTCCGTCACCGTGGCCACCGTCGAGCGAGGGTTATGACTGGCCGTCTTCTGATCGATGGCAATGGCCGGCGACAGGCCCTCGATGTAGTCCACATCCGGCTTATCCAACTGCCCCAAAAACTGGCGGGCATAGGCCGAGAGGGACTCCACGTAGCGCCGCTGTCCTTCGGCGTAAATGGTATCAAAGGCCAGGGAGGATTTCCCTGACCCCGACAACCCCGTAATGACCACCAGCTTATCCCTGGGAATTTCTATGTCGATATTCTTTAAATTGTGGGCTCGTGCGCCTTTGACTACGATCTTTTCTTTCGACATATACTCTATCCCTACCCTGCGCCCTCCCCCAAAGCCCTTACCGGTTCCCTCGACCGCCGGCCAGGCCCGCCCACGGTGCTAGCCTACCTGCTCCTTCAGCTCCAGTATGGCGTCCCGCAGCTCGGCCGCCCGCTCGAATTCCAGCCGCCTGGCCGCTTCCCGCATTTCCTTTTCCAGGCGGCTTATGAGGGAACGCAGTTCCTTACGGGACATCTTCCTTTGGGGCGGCTTGGCCGCGTAGGTAGCCGGCTCCTCGGCCGCCCGGGTGGCCTCGATGATATCCCGCACGGGTTTCACCACCGTCTGGGGGATGATGCCGTGCTTCCGGTTGTACTCCATCTGGATCCTGCGGCGCCGGTTGGTCTCCTCGATGGCCCGGCGCATGGATTCCGTGACAGTATCGGCATACATTATGACTTGCCCCTCGGCATTGCGGGCGGCCCGCCCGATGGTTTGGATCAGGGAGCGCTCCGAGCGCAGGAACCCTTCCTTGTCGGCGTCCAAAATGGCCACCAGGGAGACCTCCGGCAGGTCCAATCCTTCCCGCAGCAGGTTGATGCCCACCAGGACGTCGAAGACGCCAAGGCGCAGGTCGCGGATAATCTCCATGCGCTCGATGGCGTTGATGTCCGAATGGAGGTAGCGCACCCGGATCCCCATTTCTTGGAGGTAATCGGTCAGGGCCTCGGCCATCCTCTTGGTGAGGGTGGTTATCAGCACCCGCTGGTTCTTGGCCACCCTCTTCCTGATCTCTCCCAGGAGATCGTCCATCTGACCAGCCACCGGCCGGACGATGACCTCCGGGTCCACCAACCCGGTGGGACGGATGATCTGCTCCACCACCTGCTGAGAGTGCTCCAGCTCAAAGGGTCCCGGGGTGGCCGACACATAGATTACCTGGTTCACGCGGTCCATGAATTCGGCAAAGGTCAGGGGCCGGTTGTCCAGGGCCGAGGGCAGGCGGAAGCCGTATTCTACCAGGGTTTTCTTGCGGGAATAATCGCCCTCGTACATGCCGCCGATCTGGGGCACGGCGATATGGGATTCGTCAATGAAAAGCAGGAAATCGGGCGGGAAATAATCCAGCAGGGTGTAAGGGGGTTCCCCCGGCGCCCGGCCGGTGAGGTGGCGGGAGTAGTTCTCGATCCCTTTGCAGAACCCGACTTCCCGCATCATCTCCAGATCAAAGCGGGTGCGCTGCTCCAAGCGCTGGGCCTCCAGGAGCTTACCGGCGTCCCTCAGCTCCTTGAGGCGCTCCTCCAACTCGGCCTCAATGCCGGCCAGGGCACGCTCCCTTTTGGCCTCCTCTACCACATAGTGGCTGGCGGGGAAGACGGCCACGTGGTACCGCCGCCCGAGGATTTCCCCCGTCAGGGTGTCTATCTCCAGGAGGCGCTCCACTTCGTCTCCGAAAAATTCGACGCGGATGGCCTTGGCATCAAAGGAGGCGGGGAATATTTCCAGGACGTCGCCGTGGACGCGGAAGGTACCCCGTCGGAGTTCGTAATCGTTGCGGGTGTACTGGATATCCACCAACTTGCGGATAACGGCGTCCCGGTCGTATTCCTGGCCCTCCCGCAGGGACACCATCAGCTTGCTGTAGTCCTCGGGAGAACCCAGGCCGTAAATACAGGACACGCTGGCCACGATGATGACGTCCCTCCGCTCGAAAAGGGCGGCGGTGGCCGAATGGCGCAGCTTATCTATCTCGTCATTGATGGAGCTGTCCTTCTCGATATAGGTATCGGTTTCCGGTACGTAGGCCTCCGGCTGGTAGTAATCGTAATAGCTCACGAAGTACTCTACGGCGTTATGGGGGAAGAACTCCTTGAATTCGCCACACAGCTGGGCTGCCAGAGTCTTGTTGGGGGCCAGTACCAGGGTGGGGCGCTGCACCGCCTGGATGACCTGGGCCATGGTATAGGTTTTCCCCGTCCCCGTGGCTCCCAACAGGGTTTGGTGGCGGTAGCCCTTTTTAAGTCCCTCCACCAGGGCGGTTATGGCCTGGGGCTGGTCTCCTTTAGGCTCAAAATCCGCTTTGAGGACAAAACGATCCATGCCTTCCCCCCCTTGCCCTGTATTATACCACAAAGAGTAGTGGCGGCAACTTGCAGGGTAGACATCCATGCCGCTGGTGCGGCACCATCAGAAGGATGAAAACAACGGGCCGGCATGCAAGCAAAAACAATGCCGGCCCGGAGAGGTTATTTTCGGGGCAGTTAACCCTTCCGTTGCCGCCACCACCGGGGGAGCCAACCGCGGGTGGAGAGTTCTACCTGGGGCTTATCCCCGGGCTCCGGTACCAAAATAGTGCCCAGGGCTTCAACGGGATCTTTGTACGTTGCGGCCACCCGTTCCTGTCCGCTTTCCCTTTGGTAAAAGCGGACCTCCAACCTGCCTTCCCCTGCGGCCACGGCCTCGGCCAAGCTGGCACGACCCGTTACGGGAAATCCGTTAACCTCCAGGATAATATCGCCGCTCCTCAGGCCGAGGCGAGCGGCGGCACTGTTCTTGGTAACGTCCAGAATCCTCGCCCCGCCCTCGGTAAAAACGTAAAAGGGCTGCCCTTTTTCTTCCACCCGCCGTCCCAGCCATATGGTCCACTCGTGGCCCAGGGGGGCGAAGAGGGCGGCCACCCAGACCAACGGCCGGAAGTAAGACGCGGCAATGGCCAGGCCCAACAGTAGGAGGCTGTAGACGGCCAGGTGGCGGGCCGACACCCTGCTCTTTTGTTCCGGAGAAGTGGTAACGGCCACGTCGCCGTATCCTAACCCGGCTGCTACCGGCAGGATTACAAACAAGGCGTCTTCAGGGTCGGGCATGGCCTCCGGCCGGATGAGGGGCCACCAATCGGGCATAGGTACCACCCCGCCCACCTCCAGCCACGGCGGCAGGGACACCAGAGCCAGGGCGGCAATGGGGATGGGCCAGAACTTCTGCATGTTGAAGGCTCCCACTACCTGCCCACGGTGCTCGGTGTATACGGGAACGGCGCCCATATGCCCGCTTATGCGGATGAGTACCGCCTCCACCATGTGTAACACGGCTACCAGGCCCAGAAGATGGGGCACGTCTACCCGAGGCCAACCGGAAAGGAGGCTGACCAGAGAGATAATGCCCCCGGCGTAGGAAAAACAGAGGAAGCGGGGGCTGAACAGCATGAGGAACAGAGCCACGCCCCACAGATAACCGATGCCGATGTCGCTCAGGGAAACCCCCACCAGGACCATGACGAAGCTACCTCCCAGGCCCCCCAGGAGGCCGTGAAAGGTAGCCACAAGGGTGTACTGCCACACGGGCTCCCCGCCCGCGCCGAAGAGCTCCTGTTTTAGCCGGGCCACCCGCCGGTACTGGTAGCCCACCAGGAGCACCAGCAGCCAGAAAAGGGGATTAATCAGCAGACTGAGCTGCGCCTGAAGGATAAAGGGAATAATGTCCCGTAAAGGTAGCAACTTTCCATCCTGCTCCCTGTCAAAATGCCCCGAACAACCCGGGAAAAGGGGGCGCCCTCAAGCCGCCGGGCGCTCGGTCAGCTTTTCCTGCAGAATCTCCAACGCCTTCCTTAACTGGGCGTCCCTCTCCAGGTCGGGAGGGTCGGCCAGGACTTCCTGCTCCACGTGAGGATCCAGGGGAACCCGGTAGTCGGGGTCTATCCCGGTTTTATCTATATCTTTTTTAGACGGCGTCAGGTACTTATGGGTGGTGAGCTTAACCGCCGCACCTCCCTTCAACTCGAAAAGGGTCTGGACCACCCCCTTGCCGAAGGTGGTCTCCCCGACCAGAACGCCTGCGCCGGTGTCCTTAATGGCTCCGGCTATTATTTCCGCCGCGCTGGCGCTGCCCCTGTTTACCAGTACCACCAGGGGCACCTGGATATTGTTGCCCGGGGCCTCCAAGGCCTCGGCCCCCTTCTGATCCACAATATAAACCACCGGGCCCCGCGGCACAAAGTAGGAGGCCACTTCCACCGCGCCGTGCAGGGATCCCCCGGGGTTGTTGCGCAGATCCAGGACGAGGCCCCGCAGGCCCTGGGCCTTCAACTCTTCCAAAAGCCGTCCCAGGTCCTTCCCCGTTTGCTCGTTGATCATGCTGACACTGATATAGCCTATTCCCGGGTAACCGGGCAGCATCCCGCCGTCCACGGTAGGTATCTTAATGGTCTCCCGCACCAGGGTAATCCTCCGGGGCTCCGGCGACCCCGGGGTGAGAACCGTAAGTTGCACCCGGGTGCCGGGCTCGCCCTGCATGAGGCTGGCGGCGGTATCCAGGTCCATGCCCGCCGTATCCCGGTCGTCAATGGCCAGGATATAATCGCCGCTCTTAATACCCGCCCGCCAGGCAGGGCTGCCTTTAAAGGGAGAAACCACTACCAAACGCCTGTCTTCCTCCTGCAGGGTGATGAGGAGGCCCACCCCGCCGTAGCTGCCCTGCACATGCTCTTCCAGCCGCCGGTACACATCGGGGGGCAAATAAGAAGAATAAGGGTCATCAAGGGCTTCCACCATGCCCTTGACGGCCCCCTCCAGCAATTTGTCCACCGGAACGGGGTTCAAGGACTGCCACCGGACCAGGCTGTAGACCCGCACCGCCTCTTGGATCCTCTGGTAGTGTACGGCCACCGCCACGACCAAGGCCGCGGTCACCAGGACGCACAGGGCCACCAAGCCGTACACCACTCGACGCCAGGTTTTCCCCAAGCCTGCCACCGCCTACCTTGACTTATTTTGCACCTGCTAGTCCATCATATGTGGGCGTCCGGCCTTTTAGTATCAATAATACTGGAGCGGATTGGTGGGCTCTCCCCGGAGATGGGTTTCGAAGTGCAGGTGGGGCCCCGTGCTCCACCCGGTGGAACCCACCCGCCCGATTACCTGTCCGCGCTTTACCTCCTGGCCCTCCGCCACCAGGATGGCAGAAAGGTGGGCATACATGGTGGAAAATCCGCCCCCGTGATCGATGATTATATGATTCCCGTAAGCTCCCAGGTAACCGGTGGAAATGACAAGTCCATCTTCGACGGCCAGCACTTCAGTTCCCGTGGGGGCCGGTATATCAATGCCGCTGTGGAACCGCTGGGTCTTCAACAAGGGGTGAATCCGCCAGCCGAAGGGGGAAGAGATGCTGGTGTATCCCGGGAGCGGCCACAGGAGATCGCTGGTACCCCGGGGACCCAGCTGCCGCCTGTTCTGTTCCTGGATGGCCCGGATCTTGGCCGCAATCTGGCGGGACAGGGCCTCCAATTCGTCCAGGGCCTGGGCGACCCGTTTCTTTTCCTCTTCCACCCGGGCCAGGAGACGCTGCTTTTCGGCCTGGCGCGAAGCCAGGAGGGCCCGCTCCCCGTCGGCCTGGCGCTTCAACTTGGCCAGGGCGTCCCGTTCCGCTTCCAGGGCGGCCTTCTGGGCGGCTATCCGCTCCCGCTCCGCCTTGATCTCTTCTACAAGGCGCATATCGTTCTCGGCAATTTTACCCAACAACTCCATGCGCACCAAAAAATCACTAAAGCTAGTGGACTGGAGCAGGACTTCCAGATAGCTTACCTGGCCCTTTTGATAGATTTCCTTGAGCCGCCGGCAGAAAAGGTCCATACGCTCCTGCTGCCTGGCCTCGGCCAGTGCCAGTTCCGCCGCCGCTCGCTCTACACGCTCCTGGGCTACCTTGAGTTCCGCCTCCAGCCTCTGGATTTCCTGTTCCTTGGCCCTTATTTCGGCCTCCAGCTCCTCCAGCTGTTGCAGGAGCTCCTCTCCTTCGCTTTTCTTGCTCTCCAGAAGGCGGTTCTGTTGTTGGATCTTAGATTCCACTTCCTTCTGCTGCTGCCGCAGATCGTCCAAATCTGAGCCGCTGCCAGCCGCAGGAAACACGCCGAGGAGGAAAAACAGGATCAGAATGCCGGCCAACGCCCGCGAACGCAAGGCATACCCTCCCTTATTATACTCCAACCTGCTGCAACCCGAGCCTTTAAACTTTCAAGAAGCGATGGACGGCCAAAAGGCTTCCCGCCGCCCCTATGGCCGCCCCGCCGGCCGTCAAGCCCAAACCGCTGTACCACAAAATATACCCGTCCCGCAGGAGGGGGACAAACACCAGGCTTAAACTGATTTTGTTAACCAAGGAAGAATATCCGGCGGCCACGGCAGCCGCGGCCAGGGCTCCACCTAAGAGGCCCAAGAAGAAACCCTCCAGCAGAAAGGGCCAACGGATAAACCAATCGGTAGCTCCCACATATTTCATAATGTTGATCTCCCGGCGCCGGGCATAGACCGCCAGGCGAATGGTGATCATTAGGAGCAGCAGACTCCCGGCCCCGAGGAGGACCACTATACCGGCCCCCAGATAGCGCACCCAGCGCACCACGGCCAAAAGCCTTTCCACCACTGCCTGCCCGTAGTTGACCTCATCTACCCCCGGCATGCTCTGGACGGCTTGGGCAATTTCGCCGATCTGGGCCGGGTCCTGCACCTTGATGCGCAGATAATCGGGCAGGGGGTTCACTCCCCCTGTGGCCTTCAGGAGTTCTTCTTCGCTACCGAACTGCTGGGCCAGGGTCTTAAGGCCTTCTTCTTTGGTCACCAACACTACATCGGCTATTCCGGGGAAATTCTTAAGGCGCTCCTGTAAGGCCCGGGCCTCCGAGCGCGGGGCATCTACTTCCAAAAAAGCGGCAATTTCCACGCTCGACTGCAAAGTGTTGGCGATAAAGTTAATGTTGAGGATTAGGAGGACGAAGGTGCCTAGAATAAAGAGGGTCACGGCCACGCTGATGGCTGCCGCCAGGCTCATCCAGGCATTGCGCCACAGGGAAAGGGCAGCCTGCCGCAGGAACAGCCCGAAGGTTCTAAGCTTCATAACCGTAAACCCCTTCCCTGTCGTCGCGCACCAACCGGCCCTTGTCTAGGGCAATAACCCGCCTCTTTAGGGTGTTGACTATATCCCACGCATGGGTGGCCATGATGACCGTAGTGCCCAGGCGGTTAATTTCCAGGAGTAAAGACATAATCTCCCGGGAGGTGGCGGGATCCAGGTTCCCGGTGGGCTCGTCCGCCATGAGGATGCGGGGTCGATTCACAATGGCCCGGGCGATGGCCGTCCGCTGCTGCTCACCGCCCGAAAGCTGGTGGGGAAACAGATGGGCCTTGCTCAACAGCCCTACCTGGGCCAGGACCTCCTCCACCCTGGCCTTAATCTCCCGGGGAGGCGCTTCCACCACCTGCAGGGCAAAGGCCACATTCTCGTATACGGTACGGTCCGGTAAGAGACGAAAATCCTGAAAGATAACACCGATGTTACGGCGGAGCAGGGGTATTTCGCGGGGGCGGAGGCGCGTTATGCTGCGGCCCGCCACGATGATTTGGCCTTTGGTGGGCAGCTCCTCGCGGAAAAGCAAGCGAATAAAGGTGGTTTTTCCCGCCCCGCTGGGCCCGACCAGAAACACAAACTCGCCTTTGTCGATCTTTACGCTGACGTCCTTCAGGGCATATATGTTCTGGTTGTAGACTTTGGTTACGTTGAAAAACTGGACCAACCCTTCACCTACCTCCAAAGAAGACACAAAGAAACAACCCCGTAGGGTTGTTTTCGACATTACCAGCAAAATTCCTCTTCGGAGGTCTACTTTTGCAGTAGAACTTCCCTGACATTTTTTTCTATGTTGGCCACCGACAGACCGTATTTTGCCAGGAGTTCTTCGGGGGAACCGGATTCGCCAAAGGTGTCCCGCAGGCCGACCCTCCGCAGGGGAACCGGGTATTCTTCCGCCAGAACCTCAGCCACGGCGCTGCCCAGCCCCCCTATGATGCTGTGCTCCTCGGCCGTAACCAGGGCACCGGTCTCCCGGGCAGCCTCTACCACGGCCTGCCGGTCCAGGGGTTTAATGGTGCTCACATTCAAGACTCCCACCGAAAGGCCTTCGGCTTCGAGATTCCGGGCGGCCTCCAGGGCCAGGGTTACCATGTACCCGCAGGCCAGGATGGTGGCATCCCTGCCGCGGCGCAGGCGGTGGGCCTTCCCTATCTGGAACCGGTAGTCCTCATAGTAAAGGACGGGAACGCCCATGCGCCCAAGGCGCAAGTATACCGGACCCTCGTGCCGGGCGGCGGCGAAAACGGCCTGGCGGGTTTCCACCGCGTCGGCCGGCACGATCACCGTCATATTCGGAAGAGCCCGCATGAGGGCGATGTCCTCCACCGACTGGTGGGAGGCGCCGTCCTCCCCGACGGTGATTCCGGCGTGGCTGGCGGCAATCTTTACATTGAGCCGGGGGTAGGCTATGGAATTGCGCACCTGCTCAAAGGCCCGCCCCGTGGCGAAGATAGCAAAACTGCTGGCAAAGGGAACCTTGCCGCAGAGGGCCAGCCCCGCCGCGGTGCCCATTAAGTTCTGCTCGGCAATGCCCATATTAAAGAACCGGTGGGGAAATTCGCGGGCAAAGTATTCAGTCTTGGTAGATTTGGAGAGATCGGCGTCCAGAACCACCACCCGTTCGTCTTCCCGGCCCAGCTCCACCAAGGCCCGGCCGTAGGCTTCCCGGGTAGCCATTTTAGCCACGTCCCTTCCCTCCTTCTAGTTCCTCAAGGGCCCGTTCGACTTCCTCCGGCTTGGGAGCCACGCCGTGCCACCCCACCTGGTGCTCCATGAAGCCCACTCCTTTACCCTTCACGGTTTCGGCCACAATGGCCGTTGGCCGCCCTTTGATCTTCTTGGCCTCTTCCACGGCCCCGATTATCTGCCCGAAATCGTGGCCGTCAATGGTTAAAACCTCCCACCCGAAGGCCCGGAACTTGGCGGCAATGGGTTCCGGGGACAAAACTTCCCTTATGGGACCGTCGATTTGGAGCCCGTTATGGTCGATGAAGGCCGTAACCCGGTCCAGCTTGTAGTGGGCGGCGGCCATGGCCGCTTCCCAGACCATGCCCTCCTCCAGCTCCCCATCCCCTAACAACACATAAACCCGGTACGGCCGCCCGTCCAAGCGGCCCGCCAGGGCTATGCCGTTGGCTACAGACAAACCCTGGCCCAGGGAGCCGGTGGACATTTCCACCCCCGGCAGGGACTTGCGGTCGGGATGCCCCTGCAGCCGGCTGCCCAGCTTCCTTAAGGTGAGGAGCTCCTCCCGGCGGAAATAGCCCCTGTGGGCGAGGGCTGCATAGAGGAGGGGGGCCGCATGGCCCTTGGAAAGGATGAAGCGGTCCCGGTCCGGCCAGTCGGGGTTCTGGGGATCCAGCCGCATGATGTGGAAGTAAAGGGCGGTCACGATTTCCACCGCCGACAGGGAGCCGCCGGGATGGCCCGAGCCGGCCGCCCCTATCATGGTAACAATGTCCCTGCGGATGAGGCGGGCTTTTTCTTCTAGATCCTGCAGCCAGTGCAATTCAAATGTCCCTCCATTCGCGAAAGCCTTCCCCTAAGACTTCATGTACGTTGCTTACGATTACAAAGGCCCGTGGGTCCACTTCGGCCACCAGGTCCTTCAGCCTGGTCACTTCGGATCGCTGGACGACTACCAGAAGCAGTTCACGCTCCCGGTTGGTATAGACTCCCCGTCCGTAAATCCCGGTGGCTCCCCGATCCAGATCGGTCAAAATGCGGCGGGCGATTTCCTCACTGTGATCCGAAATAATGACGGCTGCCTTGGCGAATCCACCACCTTCCTGCACGGTATCGATGGCCCGGCTGGTGAGAAAAAGGGCCAGGAGGGCATAAAGGGCGAGTTCCATGCCGAATACGATTCCCGCCAGGGTGATCACCAGGGCGTCCACCACCAGCAGGCCCATCCCGGCGCTCAAGGAGGTAAACTGCCGGAAAAGCAGGGCCGCCAGATCGGTTCCCCCGGTGCTGCCCCCGGAGCGAAAAACAACCCCCAACCCTACCCCGGTCAGGATACCGCCGTAAATGGCGGCCAAAAGAGGGTCAAAGGTAGCCGGCCGCAACACGAGGCTTAAAGCGTCGGTAAGGAGGGAAAGGGCAAGGGTACCGTAAAGGGTTTTGACTCCGAAACGCAAGCCCAGAACTTTGAGCCCGGCTATAAAAAGGGGTACGTTGAGGACCAGCATGGTCAGGCCTACGGGGATGCCGGTAATATGATAGATCACCGTGGCCAGGCCGCTAACCCCGCCGGCGGCTATTTTGTTGGGCACCAAAAAAAGGACGAGGCCCAACCCCGTCAGCAAACAGCCTACCGTTATCCCTATGTATGAACGTATTTCCCGTTCCAATTTTTTCGACATGGGACGTCAAACTCCTGCCTATTTAGTTTGCGGTGCACTCCGGCTTTGTAATCACCGGCTGCCACCCCCCTTCCGGAAACCCAACAAAAGGGCCTGGGGTAGACTTCCCAGGCCGTGCAATTCGCCCTTTAACCCTGCTTTAAGGCCTCCCGTATAAAGTCTGCTAAGAGCTTCTTTTCCCGCTGGGTAAAGTTTTCCATTTCCTCCTGGAGATGCTGTATATACCGCGTTACCTGGCCGAGAAAAGGAACATGGGGCGGGTCTTTGGCCGCCATGCCCAGGACGGTTCCGGTAACCAGGGCCAGGCCCCATTCGGGCCGGGCTACCTTCTCCAGGGCGGCCCGAATATAGGCCAACCCCTTCTCTCCCAGGGACTTAAGGTAGATGAGCAGCACGGTCAGGGTGTACGCCCCTGCGATCAGGCGGTGTTCCTTGCCCTGGAGCTCCGGGATAAGCTCCGGAAGCGCCCCTTTTCCATCCCGGGGCGACCAGCTCCTGAAAATATTGAGGAGCCGCTCCTTTACTTCATGCCACTCGCCGCAGGGGGTATCTGCCCCACCGATCTCTCCCTCGGTCACCTTGTAGGCCTTTTCCGTAGGCACAAACATGATCATGGAGCGACCCCGCAGCTTTTCGCCGCTGCCCACCACGTACTCCCGCTCCAGGAAACCCTCCTTCTCCAGCTCGCGGAGCAGGTCGTAGGCCGTCCACTTGCTGACACGTAGGTTCTCCGCCACGGTGGCATAGTGGACGGGAGCCAGGGTTTCCTGGTAGAGCTTCTTTATCCGGTTCAGGAACTCCAGTCGCCGCCGGGTGATCATGATGGTGTCCTCTCCCCTGACGAGGTAAAACTCTACTCTTCCTCGACCAGGATAGCATTCTTATTTGCCGGCTGTCAATTCTTTGCGCCCTAATTCGGGATGCCTTTGCCTCCAGAGGCCGTCGGCCACCTGGGCCCACCTGGCCGAGTGGGCATCCAGGAAAGAGGCTATGCTGCCCCTTAAGACAGTTTCCGCGCCCTCGTGGGTGGGTTGGGCCCCCGTCTCCGCCACAATCTGGCGCAAAGCCCCAGGCACGTCGATGATGGGGCACGGCCGCAGCAGGTTGTCGCTGAAGGGTTGGCGTTTCTGGTAAGCCTTAAACAGGGGAGAGGCCAGGATTTCCTTCAGGCTCTTTTCCTTGATATTGTCCACGGCAAAGTGGACAAAGGCGCAGGGTTCCACCGCTCCGCTAGCGGTAATGTGGAAATAACGCCGGCCGCCGGCGATGCAGCCCAGGGTCAACTCCCCGTCGTTCCAGAAGTCGGCGATCTGGATGGGCTTGTGGGTGCGAATGTAGGGAATGCGCTCCGCCAGATACGCCCGCTGCTCGGGGGTGATTACCAGGGAAAGATCTGGGTCCCTCCCTATGGGTATATAGTGGAAGGTCCAGCCGTAGGCCACACCCCTGTCTATCAAGAAGTCGATGAACTCGTCGCTCGTGATCTCTTCTACGTTTTGCCTCGTTATGGTGATGGATACGCCGAAGACCGCCCCCCTCTCCCGGAGCCGGTCCATGGCGGCCACAATCCGGTCGAAGACCCCCCGGCCGCGGCGGCCGTCGGTCCGTTCCCGCCATCCTTCCATGCTTATGGCAGGGGAGATGTTTCCGACTTCTACAATCCGGTCGGCTACCCGGTCGTCGATGAGGGTCCCGTTGGTGTAAATCATAAAGGCCATATCCGGGTGGCGTTCGGCCAGCTCGAAGAGGTGGGGCCACAGGAAGGGTTCCCCGCCCGACATGGCCAGCCAGTAAATGCCCACCTCCTTGGCCTCCCGGCAGAGGCGGTCCATCAGGGGCAGGTCCAGGGTATCATGCTGGCTGTACTTGCCGGCCCAGCACCCGTAACAGCGCAGGTTGCAGGCGCTCGTGGGATCCACCAGGAAGAAATTGGGGATGTGGATCCCTGTTTCCTCCTCTACCTGCTGCTGACGGGGAATGCCGAGGAGCATGGCGTTCACAAACCAGTTGTAGACCATGCGCCTCTTGACATTGGGATGCAGCTCGGTAAAGAGCCTGTTGACATAAGTACGGATGGCCTCGTTTTCCCGGTAGGCCTGCAGAAGCCGGTCGATCTGCTCCTTGTGCTCCTTCTTCCGGGCTATGAGGCGAGCGATGTTCAGGAGCCGGGGAAAGTTTTCTTCCGGATGGCGTTCGATATACCTGAAGGCTTCCTGGAGGGCCTTTTCGGTAACCAGCCTTTTGGCCCCCTCCCAGTTGCTGGGCAGATTCACGGCTATTCTCCCCTTCCTACAGCATGGAATCTCGATCCCAAAATACCCAAAAAGCGAATAAAATATTCCCCAAAAAACCCAAAAATGCTAATTCCATATTAATCCATAACAGGGAAGCTGTCAAGTCATTAGAGCGAGAAAACAGGCCTTCGCGACAGCTGGACTTAAGCCCCGCAAAGAGCCTAAGAAAGGCCAGAGGCCGTCGGAAACCAACGGCCGGCAACTGAGGCAGGAAGGGACTAAAAAGGAGCCGGTCTTTTTTGCCGACTCCTAATCCCTTTGGCCCGCATATTTCCTCAGGTAGGCCTGGATAAAGGGATCCAGCCACCCGTCCATAACGGCCTGAACGTTTCCCACCTCCACCCCTGTGCGGTGATCCTTTACCAGACTGTAGGGGTGGAACACGTAAGAGCGGATCTGGTTGCCCCAGGCTATTTCC
Organism: Peptococcaceae bacterium; assembly: GCA_003509545.1. Taxonomy (GTDB): domain Bacteria; phylum Bacillota; class DSM-521; order Neomoorellales; family Neomoorellaceae; genus UBA12545. The sequence goes on along the minus strand of DOLC01000102.1, from coordinate 20,614 downwards.
CTTTGCTCGCCCCGGAGGCGGGCCAGCTCTTCCTCCTGTTTCTTCATTTTCCTTTCCAGCAGCTTGGCCTTGAGGATTTTCATGGCCGCCAGGCGATTGGCATGTTGGGAACGCTCGTTCTGACACGTAACTACAATCCCCGTGGGCAGGTGGGTAATCCGCACGGCGGAGTCCGTCTTGTTTACATACTGTCCCCCGGCCCCCTGGGAACGAAAGGTATCTATCTTGAGCTCTTCCGGTTTTATCTCGATGTCATCCTCAAACTCTACCTCCGGGACCACATCCACGGAGGCGAAGGAAGTGTGCCTCCGGCCGGCAGCATCGAAGGGAGAGATGCGGACCAGGCGGTGGATCCCCCTTTCCGCTTTAAGGTAGCCGTAGGCATTCTGCCCCTTTATCAAGAGGGTGGCGCTCTTAATACCCGCCTCTTCGCCCTCGAGGTAATCGAGGAGTTCCACCTCAAAACCCTGTTCCTCGGCCCACCGGGTATACATCCGGAGGAGCATGGCCGCCCAATCCTGGGATTCCGTTCCCCCAGCCCCCGGGTGCAGGGATAGGATGGCATTATGGCGGTCGTACGGGCCGGAAAGCAGGGTCTCTGCGGCCACTTCCTCCACCCGGCCTTCCAGCTCGGCCAGTTCTTTGCTTATTTCTTCTTCCAGGGAATCGTCCCTCTCGGCCAGGGCCAGCTCCCAGAGTTCCTGGATCTGTGCCAGTTTGGCGGCCAGGTTCTCCACCTGGTCGACCTTCTCCCGCAACGCCGTAACTCGCCTGGTCACCCCTTCGGCCCGCTCGCGGTCCTCCCAAAAGGCCGGGCTGGCCATTTCTTCCTCCAGGCGCCGTATCTCTTCTTGAGCCGCGGCCAGGTCAAAGAGAAACCCTCAATTCTTCTAAACGTTCCCCCAGGCTCTCAAAACGGGGTTTTAAATCCTCCAGCACTGCTTTACCACCCTTTCCTTAAATCTTGGTCGCCCCTCGAACCTTCGGTTCCTCAGGCCGAGAGGCCGCAGCATTTTTTGTATTTTTTCCCGCTGCCGCAGGGGCAGGGGTCGTTGCGGCCGATCTTCTGTTCGCGCCTTACGGGCTGGCGCGGTCCTTCTTCCTGGTAGCGGTTCTCCACCACCCGCCGCGGCCGCCTCTCCTCGGGGAGGGCCACCCGCACGTGGTAGAGGTAGCGCACCACTTCTTCCTGGATAGAGGCGATCATCTCCTGGAACATCTGGTAGGCTTCGAATTTATATTCGACCAAAGGATCCCGCTGGCCGTAAGCCCGCAGACCGATGCCCTGGCGAAGCTGGTCCATGGCATCCAGGTGGTCCATCCATTTGGCATCCACCACCTTAAGGAGAATCAGCCTCTCCAGTTCCCGCAGGGTCTCCTTGCCCAATTCCTCTTCCCGGCGGCGGTAAAACTCCAGGGCCTTTTCCCGTAAAAAGGCATATACTTCTTCCTTTTCCATGTTCGCCAGCTCACCCGCCAGGGAAGGCTCCACCCCCGGCAGGAAAAGCCGCCCGGCATACTCCAGGAAGCCCTTCCAGTCCCACTCCTCCGGGTACTTGCTCTCTCCGGCAAAGCGCTCGATGGTGCGGTCCACTACCGTAGTTATCATGTCTTCTATGACCGAGGAGAGGTCTTCGCCCATGAGGACCTGTCGCCGCTGGCGGTAAATGATCTCCCGCTGCTGGTTCAATACATCGTCATACTCCAGGACGTGCTTGCGCAGGTCGAAGTTATGGGCCTCCACCTTCTTCTGGGCCGTCTCGATAGACCGGGAAACCAGAGGGTGGTCGATGGGCGTGCTGTCGTCCATCCCCAGCCGGTCCAGCAGGCCGGCGATGTTTTCCGCCCCGAAGAGGCGCATGAGGTCATCCTCCAGGGAAATATAGAAGCGGCTGGAGCCCGGATCCCCCTGACGGCCGGCCCGGCCTCGCAGCTGGTTATCTATGCGCCGGGACTCGTGGCGCTCGGTGCCGATGATGTGCAGCCCGCCCAGGGTCACCACCTTTTGGTGTTCGAGTTCCGTTTCCTTTTTGGCCTCGGCCAGGAATTCCCGGTATACCCTGCGCGCCTCCTCTACTTCCGGGGAAGAAACCGGTCCGAAACCCGTGGCCTCGGCGATGACCTCCGGCGGGTATCCGGCCTGGCGCATCCTCTCCTTGGCCAGAAACTCGGGGTTGCCCCCCAGCATGATATCCGTACCGCGGCCCGCCATGTTGGTGGCGATGGTCACTGCCCCCAGGCGGCCGGCCTGGGCTATGATCTCCGCTTCCTTTTCGTGGTACTTGGCATTAAGGACCTGGTGGGGTATCCCCCGCTTTTTCAGCATCTCGCTCAGGCGCTCGGATTTTTCAATGGAGATGGTACCCACCAGGATCGGCTGGCCTTTGGCATGCCGCTCGGCGATCTCCTCCACCACTGCCTGGAACTTGCCCTTCTCCGTGCGGTAAATAACGTCGGGGTAATCCACCCGGATCATGGGCTTATGGGTGGGGATGACCACCACATCCAGGCCGTAGATTTTGCGGAACTCTTCTTCCTCTGTAGCCGCCGTGCCCGTCATGCCGGCCAGCTTCTCGTACATGCGGAAATAGTTCTGGAAGGTGATGGTGGCCAGGGTTTGGGTCTCCCGTTCAATTTTAACCCCTTCTTTGGCCTCAATGGCCTGGTGAAGTCCTTCGCTGTAGCGCCGGCCGAACATGAGACGCCCTGTAAATTCATCCACAATAATAACCTGCCCGTCTTTAACCACGTAATCCCGGTCCCTCTTCATTAGGGTATGGGCTTTGAGGGCCTGCTGCACATGATGGGCCAGCTCTATATTGGCGTCATCGTAAAGATTATCAATGCCCAGCATTTTCTCAACCTTGGCCACCCCCGCTTCCGTCAGGGTGGCCACTTTGGCCTTCTCATCCACCCGGTAATCCTCTTCCGGCTTCAGGCGGGGTATAATCCGGGCCACCGTATAATACATTTCCGTAGGCTTCTCCGCCTCGCCCGAAATAATGAGGGGCGTGCGCGCTTCGTCGATAAGGATGCTGTCCACTTCGTCCACTATGGCGTAGTAAAGATCCCGCTGGACTACGTGATCCGGGTGTAGGGCCATATTATCCCGGAGATAGTCAAAACCGAACTCGTTGTTCGTGCCATAGGTAATGTCTGCCCCGTAGGCCCGCCGGCGTTCTGCCGGATCCAGGCCGTGCACAATGAGCCCCACGGTCAAGCCCAAAAAACGATAGATTTTGCCCATCCACTCGCTGTCCCGCCGGGCCAGGTAATCGTTTACCGTAACGATGTGGACACCCCTGCCGGCCAACGCGTTTAAATAAGCCGGCAGGGTGGCTACGAGGGTTTTGCCCTCCCCGGTCTTCATCTCGGCAATGCGGCCCTGGTGGAGCACAATACCCCCCATGAGCTGTACATCGAAGTGGCGCAAGCCCAGGACCCTTTTAGAGGCCTCTCGCACCACGGCGAAGGCCTCAGGCAGGAGGTCGTCCAGGGTTGCTCCTCTCTCCAGGCGACGGCGGAACTCCCCTGTTCTGGCCTGCAGGTCGGCGTCGCTTAAAGCGCTTATTTCCGGCTCCAGAGAGTTGATGACCTGTACCTGGCGAGAAAGCTTCTTCAGCTCCCGGGCATTATCGTCCAATATATTACGCAAAAACCCAAGCATGGGAAATATCCCCCCCTAATAAGTCGAGGGGGATGTAATACCCCCCTCGGCAACCCCCACTGCTTTCCCCTCCTATTTTAGCACGACGGTACCGGAAGCGCAATCGCACCCCCCGGCCACGCAAATCAGCTCTTGTACAAGCAGAAACGGCACGCCAGGGCCCGAAAAATCGCCTTGGCCGTGGCTTGCAGCTCGTCCGGGGCCTCGTCGAGAAAAGCCACCCCGGCCAGGCGTTCCCGGAAGGCGGTACTCATTAGGCCGACAACCACCAGTATGGCCTGGGAACCGGCCGCCTCCAACCGACACAGATCTTCCAAAATTAAAGCATGGTCCTGCCCCAGGTATTTCCCCACCGCTTCCAAAGCAGCATGGGCCGCCAGAAAGGATGCACGGCCCGGCCAGTTGGCTCCCGAAGCATGGCCTTCGTAAAGCCGGACTTCTCCTCCCTTTTCTATCTCCAGCTCTATCTTCACTCGGGCCTGTAAACCTTGCAAAGAAAAGTCTAAACTATGCAACCTTAAGCGCCCCCAGGCCACCACATAGGGGCCGGTCGGTTCCTTGAGGACCTCCGGCCAACGTTCCCCTTGCTCTTCCAGCTGTGCCACGCTGATCTTTTTATGATCAAGGGGGGTACCCAGTTGGACCAGGACGGCCGTCTCAATATCCCGCACCACCTGTTTGGGGTTGCGCTCAGGCGAAGCCAGGACGTGGATTTCTTCTATCGAGCCCTCCGGGCCGGTTACCAGGCGAGCCGAAAGGACACCCTTTACTTGACATATGACTCGTTCGTACTCTGCCGCGTCCACTGCATCTTTGCTTTTTTTGTCTGTCAATTCGGCTGCTCACCCTTTTCGGATGTATTTTGGAAGAATCCCTAGTACTAATTCGCCTTCCAGGGATATTTCCCTTCCGGCCCAAGGAACACCCACAAAAAATAGAGAAACCGGCCGTAACGGTGCCGGTTTCTCCTCGCTTAACCAAAAAGCTGCTTTACTTTACTTTACTTTACAATTCTGGTTCTATTAGGCCATAATTGCCGTCTTTGCGACGGTAGAGGACGTTAACCTGTTCGGTTTCCGCATTGGCGAAGACAAAAAAGTTGTGTCCCAGGAGGTTCATTTGTAAAATGGCCTCTTCCACCGGCATAGGCTTTACCGGGAAACGCTTGGTGCGTACAATTTTGGGCTCGTCGTCCGCCTCGTTAACCTCCTCCTGGGCCGGATTGGCCTCCGCCCACTCCCTGAAGATGTTGTTCTTTACCCTGCGGGCCAGTTTAGTTTTATATTTTTCCATTTGCTTTTCCAGTTTTTCCAGGACCAGGTCTATGGAACTGTACATGTCGCCGGTGGCCTCTTCACCGCGGAGTAAGTACCCGTCCAGGACGGCCGTCACTTCTACAATATGTCTGTCCCTGGCCACGGACATGGTTACCTGAACCTCAACATTTTCTCCCAGAAATTTCTCCAGCTTGCTCAACCGTTTTTCCGCATAGCGGCGCAAGGCATCGGTCACCTGTAAATTCTTTCCTCGAACGATAATCCGCACCGACGGAACACCCCTTGCCTGGCATATTGTCCTAATTATAATATTTCCCTGCGCCTTTTCGTTCTCCTGCCACAAGGACTAAAAAGCCCCGACCTAGAGCCGGGGCCTGTCGCCTAAAGTTTTACCACATTGGCTGCCTGGGGACCACGGGGTCCTTCTACGATGTCAAATTCCACTTCCTCGCCTGCCGTTAGGCTCTTGAAACCCTCTTCTTGGATGGCCGAATAGTGGACGAACACGTCCTTGCCGTCCTCTCTTTCGATGAAACCGTACCCCTTCTGGGCGCTGAACCACTTAACTTTGCCGATCATCTTCATTCTGTAAAACCTTCCTCCTAAACAATTTCTTGCACCCCAAGGTCCCTTAACAACCCTGAAGTAGTTTTATTCTAGCACACGGATCGCCCAAAGTCAAACGGCAGGGCAAAGAGGTACGTGTAAACCTTTAGTAGGTAAAAGAGACCTCACTCGAGTTTCTAACCCACATTCGGCACCCTTGCATACAAATACCACTGTTTTTTTGAGGGGTGCACTGAGCAATACCTTTATCCACCACAAGGTGGGAACAAATAGATCTTCTTACCGAAACCTGCAAGTTCAAGGGCCCTAATAACCTCCGACCCGTGATAGTTGATTAGCGCCCGGTCCGAACCCTGTTTAACCACCAGGAGATAATCCAGCATTTCCAGAGGGCCCTGGCTGTGGGGTTAGTGTTCTTACGTTTCCCCGGCAGGATTAAAGAGGTCTCTTCCTGCTTTAGACTCTTCCTCACCTGATACTCCAGATAGGCTGCCACCAGAAGGGCCAGCTAGAAAACAAAGGACATAACTTCTATCCGCTCCTTATAAACGAGATAGAAGTAAATTATTGAGATTTAGATACTCAATTAACTTATTGGCTACATCTTATCTAGTTATCATTTATTCTCCACCTTTTGTAACTTAGAAGATCAACACCTGAACTTTAGCCTGAACTTCTGCTACCACCTCTGCCGGGACTTTACAGGCAAATTGCGCCTCCCTTGCCTGCCAGTCGAGGCTTTTTACCTGGTCTGCCAGGATCACTCCGGTAATCTTTAAACCAGCCGGTATCTCGACTTCAAAGGGATAACCCTTCGCCTTTGTAGTAATGGGGCAAAAAAGAGCCAACCCCACTTTGCCGTTATAGAGTTGAGGGGAAATTACCAGCGCTGGCCGCCTACCAGCTTGCTCATGTCCTGCCCGGGGATTAAACTGGAGCCAGACTATATCACCACGTTCGGGAATATAGGTTTCCACCGCGTTTACCATATTTCCCGCCCAACTTGAGGCCCAGTATCTATTTCACCATGAGTATTATCCGATGTAACCTGGGCCAGCATTTGTTCCAGGCTGTGCTTTTTACGACGAATAATTATCGCGTCCTGTTCTACTTGCAAATCCACCGGTGTACCTTCTCTAAGGCCTACTTTTTGGGCCAGGGATAAAGGGATACGTATCCCTAAACTGTTGCCCCACTTTTGCACATGAGGTTGCATAACGTTCTTCACCCCTTCTTTGTTTATACATAGTATATACTTTTAATGCCCGAGATACAAGTAAAAATAAAAAGGAAGGCGTGAATAATACCGGCCACTCTCAGGAACTAATTCATGGGCCTGTTTAAAAATTCAGCTACCTTGGGCCCTGTTTAAAACCTCTGGAAAGAAGCCATTTCCTTCTGGGACAGAGACGGTAATAGGATTCCATGCCGGACAGCAAATACCTGCCAATTAAAATGAGTTTTTCACAAGTCTTTTAGATTGGGCCACCGGTGCCGGACGGCCCCTGGCCCCAGAAGATGAGAACCGTCGAAGGCCCTCCGCGCGCCGCAGGCGGCCTGTCAGACGATGTCTTGTCGAAAACACCTTCTTCCACACGCGGACTGGACCCTCGTCTCTGTGGATAAAGTGGATAAGTCTGTTAATAACCTGCCGATACTGCCTTGCTGCTGTGGACTTCGATGTGGATGAGGAAGAAATATGTCGGATAAGGCCAAAATATATACCCTTACTTGTCGAACGGCCCCTAACAAAGGCTGGTGGCCACCGTCACCACCGCCACAGATCGGGCCCCTCCCTGCAGGAGGGCGACCGTACAAGCGGCCGCCGTAATTCCGGTGGTCAAGACATCGTCCACCAATAACACATCGAGTCCTTCTACACTGGAGGATTCGACCACCGCAAAACTCCCCTGCAGATTCTGGAGCCGGGCCGGGCGATCCAGGCCGGCCTGGGGCGGAGTGTGGCGCTCCTTGACCAAGACCCTGTCGAGAACCTTGAGTCCCAAAAAGCGACCCAATTCCTCGCTCAATAGGGCGGACTGGTTAAAGGCGCGCTCCTTGAACCGCCGGGAGCTTAGAGGCACAGGTATGACCGCCTGGGGGCGGCCGTAAAGGGGCTCCTCCGCCACTACCCGGCTCAAGAGATATCCCAGGGGGAAGGCCAGGGAACGCCGGCCCCGGTACTTGAGTTCCAGGATGGCCCTCCGCAGTTCGCCCCGGTAGGGCCCCACGGCCCGCGCCAGGCGAAAGGGAGGCAATTTTTCCTGACATTGGGGGCAAAGTTCCGCCGTATACTCCTTGCGCAGCAGACGCCCGCAGCGCCGGCAGGGCCGGAACTCCTGTTCCCACATTTCGAGGGTCCGGCTGCAGGACGGGCAGAGGTGTCCTGCGGCCACGGGCCGGCGGCACAGGAAACACTCCCTGCCCTTGACGAAAAGCCAATCCCTCCGTCCCATCGTGCCCACTCGTTACCTCCTTCCTGTGGGCTCCAGGTAACCCCTCCGGAAGGCTAGACGGTTAAAGGAGCGGATAATGCGCCGGGCCTCCGCCATTTCGGGGGTGATCCTGTCGGCCACCAGCCACACCTTCCCATGGGGAAAAGAAGCCGTTCTTCCTGCCCGCCCCGCAATCTGCACTAAGGTATTCTGGTCGAAAATCCGCCGGTGGTGAGCAAAGAGGACCATGACGTTCAGACGGGAAAGGGTGATGCCCCTCTCTAAAAGAGTGGTGGTAACCAAGACGGGAAATTCCCCCCGGCGAAAGGCCTCCAGCACTTCTTCCCGCTCCGGCAGGGCCGCATGGCATCCCTTCACCCATTCTCCCAGGCCCTCGAATTCCCGGCACCCCAGCAGCCCGTCCACCACCCGGGCCACCAGATCCACTGCGGGTACAAAGACTAAGAGGGAGGCCCGATCCTCGAGGATGGTCGTACGAAGGCATTCGGCTACTTGCCGCGGCAACTGGTCCGTGGGCCGGCGGAGACTCCTGGCCAAAATAATTTGGGGCTCGGGCAGAGGATATCCGTGGGGGCGAGCCGGCAAATAGATAACAGGCAGCCGCCTCCGCCTGGCCTGGGCGGCAAGCTCCGGTAGGGGCGTGGCCGTCATATACAGAATTTGGCCGCCAGCCCTGAGGCTACGCTCCAACCCGTAATAAAGGCGCGCATCTCCGGCTAGGGGGAAGGCATCCACTTCGTCCAAAATAATGAGGTCAAAGCGCCGGTAGCACCGCAACACCTGGTGGGTGGTGGCCGCCACCAACTGGGCCGGTGTATACTTGGAGCCGCTTTCTCCGTGGAGGACGGTCATCTCTACCCCCGGGAAGGCCTGCTGCAGCCTCCGGTATATCTCTTTAGTAGTTTCCCGCCGAGGGCAGGTGTAAAGTACCTCCTTACCCCGGCTGAGGGCCGCGGCCAGGGCGCCGTAGGCCACCTCCGTCTTCCCGGCCCCGCAGGCCGCCCAGATGAGGCACCGGGGGGACTTCCCTTCTTCCACAAAGGCCTTCGCCTCCAAGGCTGCTTCCTCCTGAGCCCGCGTTAACGAAAAAGGAAGGACGGGGCTCACGGTACGACAGGGAAAAAGGCCGTCCCTTTCCGACCGCGGCCGGGCGTAAAGGGCGCGGCAGGTACGGGCCTCCCCCAGTTCCAGACAGCCCTCGCACACGTAGCAGTGAGTGCTGCCGCAGGCCCCGCAGCTCGCGCGATACAGCTTGTCCCCCTGGCCGCAGCGGTTACATTTAGGGACGCCCCGGGCATCGTATCCAACTGCCGGCCACAGTTCGCATTCCCCTTGGAGATAAAGATAATGGAGGAGGTCGGCCAGTTCTCCCGTCACCCGTACACCGTTCTCCCCCAGGGCGCGGCCTACTTCCTCGAGCAAAAGGATACGCCCGGACAAGACCCTGCCCACAAGGCGGGCTTCTTCTTCCGGCGGCAGGGGTTCGGCCGCAGGAGCAGGCCGCCGGGCCAGGGGAACTTTCCAGCGCCGGGACGCTTCCCTTAAGATCGAGTCCACCTTGGCAAGTCTATACCGGGCCGCCGCCCAGCGCTCCTCCACGTACCCCTGCAAAAAGAAAGCCGTGCCCAAATTTAGACACGGCGAGACCAAGTCCATAAAAGGGTACCCCTTAAGCTCCCAAAAACGCCGGTCCAAGGCAGGGCGGTGGGTCAACCCCAACCGTCCTGTTCCGCCGTCATACACGATATACAAGTAGCCTTGCCAGCAGAAAACACTCTCTGCCATGGGGCCTTAATGGGAACACCTCTTATCGTTAACTCCCGTTATAAACTTCCGTTTGAGCCCAATCCTTGGGCCAGGGTATAGGCGCAGATGCTGTTGCGGCCTGATCTCTTGGCCATATAGAGGGCGGCGTCGGCCCGGCTTAAAAGCTCCGTCCTCTCCCGGGCATCATGGGGCCAGGAAGCTATGCCGATGCTCACCGTAAGGCGGACTTCTACGCCCTTATCCCGGGCAAAAACGTGCTCCTGTATGGCCTTGCGGATGCGCTCCGCCACCTGCTGGGCCTGGCCGCAGTCCGCGCCCGGGAGGATCAAGGCGAATTCTTCTCCGCCGTAACGGGCCACCACATCCCTTGCCCGGACCTGGTGCTTGAGCAGCTCGCCCACTTCCGTTAACACCTGATTGCCTATCATGTGTCCGTATGTGTCGTTTACCTCTTTGAAATGGTCGAGGTCGACCATGAGGACGGACAGGGAAGAGAATTTATGGGGTTCCTGGGTCAGCTTTTCTAACATATGGTCAAAATAGCGCTGGTTGGACAGCTGCGTAAGGTGATCGGTCACGGCCAAACGTTCCGCCTCGGCAAGCCTGGCCCGGGTTTCATCACACTCCTGCTTTAGGCGCCGCAACAATTCTTCCTGGCGCACCGCCAGCCTGTGCCTCTCCCAAAGGTGGCTTAAAACGAACCATAAGGCCAGACTTAATACGGTCCAGCCCGCCAGTTCCGGCCAGAACCAGGGGATATCGCGGGGTTCCGCCGCCGGCCCCAGAACAATTCCGGTAATGAGCGCCGCCCCGATTAAGAACAGGCCCTCCCGGCGCCGGTCTCCCAAAACGGCCACCATAGGCGCTAAAAAAAGCGCCTCGGGATAGACGGCCGTCAGGGCACCCTCACTGTAAATCCACCATGCCGCCAGTACCATACCAGCGCCGTACACGGCCCAACGGCCCCAGCGGCATTGCTGCCAGCAAGACGGGGACCAGAAGGCCAACTGGATCAGAAGGGCTGCCAGGGCTAAACCCCAGGGGGACGGAGGCTTGGAGGTGGAGAGGGCAAAAAAAAGACAAGCCATACCCATTATGGCCCAGAGGATATGAAACGGTCCGTTGGGAAGATTGCTCATCGTTCGGCTTACCTACTTCCCTACAGGTCGCATATATGCTCCTGTAAGATTCGCCGTCAGCCGTCTGTTTCCCTGCTGGCAGAAGTAATATTTTTATCCAAAAATTGCCTAAAAGGATATCCCCACTCCCTGCCCCGGCGGCAGGGCTGCCCCCTTAAATCCCACAGGATCACTCCGCCTCCAGCTCCGAGGGTTGCCTCGAAGAGGTTCCGCTCCGTCTCCCCTTCCGGCCACGAGATCACCGTGCAGGCGGGGTAGGAATGGGTAAATCGCCGCAAAATAGCCTGGGTGTCATCCGTAGACCCCATGTCCAGCACCACCAGCTCCAACTGTTGACCTATAAAGGAACTCCGCCACAGTATCTCCCTTATAATTCCTTCGATACATTCCTCCAGGTTCTGCACTATAAGCAACAGGCGGATCCCATCCCCTTGTTCTGGGAAAACTCTCCCCAGCAGGGGGTAGACTAACATTACGAAGGCGGCCACGGCAATCCCGAGAAGTAGGACAAAGGCCACGGGGCATCCCTCCCGGTTTATCTTATGAGGGAAGGCCCCCTGTTGCTCCAAGAGTTCCCACTACCGCGGAGGTATGCCCCGGCCCAAGCTACACATACTTTAGGTTAGAGAGGTGGTGAACGAAGGTGAAGCCGGCCCCTGATGCCTGCCTGCGCTGTGGAGCCTCTACCAGTTTGATGAGCCGCATTTTAGGGGAGACTCCCGTGGAGGTCCCCTCCCAGGGCGTCCTGTGTCCCACCTGCTACCGGGAACTGGCGCCCGAGGAGTACGCCCTCTATTTTGGAAGCTGAGACACGTTAAATCTTAAAAGCCTCCCTTATTTCCTCTTGGAGGCGGCGGAGCTTTTCTTTGCTGGAAGCCTCCACATACAGCCTGAAAAGGGGCTCGGTGCCCGAGGGCCGTAGCAAGGCCCAGCTGCCGTCGGCCAGGACGACCTTGAGGCCGTCCACCGTTGAACGCCCGGCAACGGGGTGGCCGCCGAGCTCCTCCGGCTCAAAAGAGGTAAGCTCCTTTAACACCCGCTCTTTAGCCGACGGCGTGACGGGGAGGTCAAGGCGCTCGCTGAAAAGGGGGCCGTACCGTTCCATCAGTTCTGACATCACTTCCTTCAAGGGACGGCCGTACCGGGCCCTGGCTTCTGCTACCAGGAGGGCCGCCAGGATGCCGTCCTTCTCCGGGATGTGCCCCCGGATGCTGAGGCCCCCGCTTTCCTCCCCTCCCAGGATACACCCTTTATGTAATAAGGCCTGACCGATATATTTGAAGCCTACCGGTGTTTCCTCTACTCGGAGCCCATAGGCTCCGGCCAGACGGTCCAGGAGGTGGGTGGTGGCCACCGTGCGAGCCACCGGCCCCCTAAGCCCTTTACCTTCTACCAGGTGGGCCAGCACCAAGAAGAGCACCTGGTTGGCGGTGAGGTAACTACCATCGGCATCGACCACGCCGAAGCGATCGGCATCCCCGTCGAGGGCTAAACCGAGGTGGGCGCCCTCCTCCTTCACACGCGCCGCCAATTCTTCCAGCACCGCTGCGCTGGGATCGGGCAGCTTGCCGCCGAAGAGGGGATCCCGCCAATTGTGGAGCACCTTAACTTCACAACCCAGGGACGCTAAGAGGGTTTCCAAATAGCCTATTCCTGCGCCGTAAAGGGGGTCCACTACCACCTTTAGTCCCGCCTGGCGTATGGAGGAGCCGTCCACCAAGGACAGTAGGTGGTCGAAATACGTCTCCCGGGGGTCCAGGCTGCGCACCAGGCCCTCTTGCCGGGCCGCCGCCAGCTCCTTCCTGCGCACGGCGGGGGATTCTCCCAGCCTCTTTTCTATGGCCCCGGTGATATCGGGGGTGGCAGGACCGGCGTAGGCCGGAATGAACTTGACACCGTTATATTCCGGCGGGTTGTGGCTGGCGGTAAACATCAAGGCTCCAGCCGCGCCGTAAGTCTTGATGGCATAGGCGGTGACCGGCGTAGGCAGGGCTTGCGGGGGAAACAGGACGGTGAAACCGTTGCCGGCCAGAACTTCTGCCGCGGCCGAGGCAAAATGCTCGGCCAAAAAGCGGTGGTCGTAGCCGATGACCACCTGGCGGTTGGAAGTGGTCTCCAGAAGGTAGTCCGCCACAGCCTGGGCCACCTGGCGGACATGGAAAAAAGTAAATTCGTCCGCCGTAATGGCCCTCCAGCCATCGGTGCCAAACTTGATGGGCATGGGTTTCCCTCCTCACTTATCAACTTTTATAGGGCTCTGGGGTGCATCGGTAATGTCCACTGGATTGGTCAGATTATCTTGCTTGAGGTTGATATAGAGGGCGCCGTCGCTCCGGAGGACGGCATAGTCTACTTGACTTACGTCTTGCACTCCTTGGGACTGAAGCTGCTCCAACAACCACTTTTCATCAAGGTGATTCTGTTTGAGGTTTTCAAAGAGGATCTCGCCGTCCACGATTATTTCCGTAGGCACACCCTCGTAGACCGTAGACAGGGAAAGGTCGGCCGGGGTTACGGGCCGCTTCTGGGACTTCAAAAGAACGCTCAGATTGCCGTCGGGCTCCAAAATGGCATATTCCACATCCCCGATATCGAAGACGTTTTTCTCCCGGAGCTGCATGGACAATTCATCAACATTATAGCGCATTTTGCGCATGTTTTGCTCCAGGATCTTCCCGTTGTGAATAACCACCGTGGGTTCCCCTGAAATCAGCTTGCGGGCGGGCCTGCTTACTAGGGATATATAACCTGCAGCCCAGGTGAGGGCGGCGAAGAGGGTGAGGCCCAGGAAATGCACCCAGGTGCTGTTAGGGCTTAAATCGGTGGCCAGAACGGCCGCAATGCTCCCGAAGGTGATGCCGTTTACATATTCAAAAAAAGTGAGCTGGCCCACCTGTTGTTTGCCTAAAATGCGGGCGTAGATCAATATAGCTACAAAAGCCAAAAAGGTCTGCAGCACAACTTCAACGGTCGCCACTACCATTTCCCCTACCTCCCTTCAGGTTTACAACAACTCGCGGCTGTGCAAGTATATCAATACCCCGATGCCCGCCGCCACAAAAAGAAGAATGGCCAAGCCCTCGATCAAGAGGTCCCGCAACTCCATCTCCTCCCGTGCCTTGCAGACTCAAGTGTAGTATCCCCGGCTGGGAGTAAGAAATGCGACAAAAAAACACCGGCCGCAAAGCCGGTGCCTGGATGTTTGTTCAGGAATATCCCTCTACGAAAAGCGCTAAGAATGAAAGGCCTTATGCTCCCTCTTGCCGGGCTTCAGGCGGTAACCGGTTACTCCCAGGCGGTTGCTGGCCCACACCACGGCCACGGACAGGAGGATCAAAATGATCATTCCCTGATCCGTGGTCAACCGGGTAAGCAATACCGCGCTGGCACCGAGACACAAATTCACCACGTAGATGGCCAACACGGCCTGTTTTTGCGTCAACCCGTAGGCCATCAAACAGTGGTGGAGGTGGCCTTTGTCCGGCTGAAAAATAGGGCGGCGGTTCAAAAACCGGCGGACGATGGCAAAGAAGGTATCCAGAATGGGTATACCCAAAATGAGCACCGGGATGAACAAGGAGATAACCGTGGCGCTCTTGGTCAAGCCCAACACGGCCAGGGAGGCCAAGGTAAGGCCTAGAAACATGGAACCGCTGTCACCCATAAAGATGCTGGCCGGGTGAAAGTTATAGGGCAAAAACCCCAGGATGGCGGCGGCCAGGGCGAGGGCCAAAAAGGCCACCGTTGTCTCGCCCTCCAACCAGGCCACCACCGCCATGGTCGCCGAGGCGATAAGGGCCGTACCTGCGGCCAGGCCGTCCAAGCCGTCCACCAAATTGAGGGCGTTGGTAACCCCCACCAGCCACAACACCGTTACCGGGACGGCCAGCTTCCCCAAGACAAGGAAACCGTCGAAGGGATTGGTTAGGAATTCCACCCTCGCCCCTGAGAAAGTAACTACCAAGGCGGCTGCTAACTGGCCAGCCAGTTTCCAGCGGGGGCTCAAGCCCCGTATATCGTCCACCAGCCCCACCACCAGGATGAGGCCCGCCCCCCAAAGTAATCCCTGAAAGGGAGGACGGTACATGCCCGCTGCCAGATAGGCGGCCAGGAAGCCCGCGAAGATGGCCACTCCTCCCAACCGGGGCATTACCTTGTCATGGACTTTGCGGGGGTCGGGACGGTCCAAGGCCCCAATCCGAGGAGCCACCCGTTTAAGGAAAGGCGTCAACAGTATGCTAAGGATGAAGGCCAGCGCAATGGCCCATACACTCACTTCCCAATCCTCCCTCAATCACCTACGGCAAAGATGAGCTCTCCCTCCGCGGCCAGTTCTTCTCCCACCCAGGCCCGTCCCCGGGCCTTGCCTATCTTACCCTTAACCTTAATTACTTCTGCTTCCAGCCGCAGAACATCCCCCGGTACGACCTGGCGGCGGAAACGGACCTTATCCATGCCCCCGAAAAAGACCAATTTCCCCCGCCACTCGGGCTGGCTTAAGAGGGCTGCCGCCCCCACCTGGGCCAGGGCTTCCATGATGAGTACCCCCGGCATGACCGGGTACCCGGGGAAATGCCCGCTAAAAAACCATTCGTTGGCGCTGACATTTTTGAGGCCTACGGCCCGCCGTCCGGCCTCGATCTCTTCCAGCCGGTCCACCAAAAGAAAGGGATAACGGTGGGGTAAGATCTCCTGGATGGCCGTAATATCCAACGAAGAGATCCTCCTCAGCTCCTGAGTACAACCCCCCAAAGGGGGTAATAGATTCTATATTCGCTAACTCTCCGTCACTTCCTGCCGCCTGTCGGATTTTTACTTCGCCCGGCGGCCCCTAAACAACACAGCCTTGAACTGGCCGATTTCCTCCACCCCTAAAAACCGGGCCAGGACCAGGAAGAGGCCGGCCGACCCTCCGGTAACGGCCAGAACCTTCCCCCCCAGCTCCCACAGACCCTGGGCGGGATCAAACAGGCCTAGCCAGCGGCCGGCCCCCCATGCGGCCAGGCCCATCCCCCCCGCCGCCAACAAAGTGCGCCCCATACTCCGGAGAAGAAAGGAGGTGTCCAGCTCCGGCAGGCGGCCCTTCAAAATACAGTAAAGGACCAAAACGTAAAAGGTAGCCGCCAGGGAATTGGAGAGGGCCAGACCTCCGTGCCCCAGGGGCCGGACCAGAAGCGCGCTTAAACCGGCGTTGAGGCCCACGGAGATCACCCCAGCCAGGGCCGGAGTTCGGACGTCCCCCAGGGCGTAGAAAGAGCGCATAAGGATGGGCTGGGCCGCCTGGGCCAGCAGGCCCCAGGAGGCATAGTAGACCACTTCGGCCGTCATGAGGGTGGCCGCCGGGCCAAAGGCCCCCCGTTCGAAGACCACGCGCACCAGGGGCTCACGCAGTATAATTAGGCCGGCCGCCGCGGGCACCACACCCAGGGTCACCAGGGACAACCCCCTCTGGCTGAGGTAAGCCATAGCCTCCCGCCTTCCCAGGGCCGCCTCCTCCGACAGGGCGGGGAACACTGCCGTGGAGACGGCCGACACAAATACACCCAGGGGGAGGCTCACCAGACGAATACCTACATCCAGGGCCGTAATGCTGCCCGGGGCCAACTGGGAGGCGAAAAAACGATTGGTGGCCAGGTAAAGCTGGTTAACCGCAAGGCTGAAAATTACAGGGAGCAGGTACACGCCCACCCTCCGTACTACCGGATGGCGATAGTCCGGCCTCCAGGTGTAGCGGAAGCCCATGCGGTAAAGGTCGGGGAGTTGAACGGCCAGGAAGGCCACAAAACTTATCACCGTTCCCGCGGCCAAGCCCTCGATGCCGTAAAGGGAACCGAAAAAAAGGGCCGTGGCTATGATGATCAGATTGCTCAGGGCGGGCGCCAGGGCAGGAGAGGCAAAGTAACGGCCCGCATTCAAAATGCCGCTTATCATCATACCCGTGCCCATAAAGGGAAGGGAAAGAAACATTATTCGCGTCAGGTGGACCGCCAGGTCCTCCACCGCGGGCGGGAAACCCGGGGCCAGGATAGGCACCAGCCGCGGAGAGAGGGCTATTCCCAAAAGGGACAGGGCAGTCAAGGATAGGGCCGTCCAGGTCCCCAGGGCGCTGGCGACCTGCCAGCCCTGTTCCCTTTCGCCCCGTACCAGGTAGGTGGTCAAGGTGGGGACCATAACGGTGAGGAAGGCCATGCCCAAAATGGTCTGCAGGAAATAAGGGATGGTGTAGGCCACCATGTATGCGTCGGTGGCCGGGCCCGCCCCGAATTGGGCGGCAATGGCCGCATCCCGCACGAACCCCAGAACCCGGCTCAAAAGATTTAACACCAGAACGAGGCCCGCGGCCCGGGCGAGACCGGCTACAGATCCTACCCCTTTCTCGCCCGCCACCTATAATTCACCGCCCAGGGCCAGCCTTAAGGCCAGTTCTGCATTACAGCGGGCCAGGGGGCGCAGTTCGGCCACCGCCCTTTCCAGGCATTCTTTGAGGTAACGCTCCTCGTACAGGATCCTTTTCACCTTATTGCCCAGCTCTTCATATTCAAGGAGGGGAACCTTCAAGTACGGCTGTTCCACCTGGCGGCAGAAGGCCTCCACTTTGGGATCGTAAGAGAGGCCGAGAAAGGGAATCCCCAGCACGGCGGCCAAAATAAGGGCATGCAGCCGCATACCCACCATTAAATCCAGGCAGCTCACGGCGCCCACCAGCTCCTCTAAGGTCAAGCGCTCCTTGACCACCACAGCCCGTCCCTGCATGAGCCGCTGGACCTGGCGCCCGGCCTCGACATCCCGGGGAAAATGAAAGGGCAGGAAGACTACGTCCCACCCTTGGGCGATCAGATCGTCACCCAGGCGCGCCAAGGCCTCCAGGGTTACCCCCAATCCCTCCCACGGCCGTACCGCAATACCGGCCAGGGGCCTGTGCCCCTCTTCCAGGCCGAGCTGGACCAGTTTGTGGCGGCCGCATTTCAGGTCCAGGGACGCCGGGTCCAAGCCCAGCACAGGATCGGCAGTCACCCTGACGGCCGGGCGGCGCACTCCTATGCTCTGCAAAAGGTCCCGGGACTCGCCGTCGCGCAGGGTAATCAGCTGCACCCTGTCCAGAACCCTGGCGGTCAGGCGGCGGGACCAGTTGTGCCGTAAGGGTCCCAGCCCCTGGGCATAGACCATTCGGGGCCGGCGAAAAAAGCGGGCCATTTCCAGAACGCCCAAATAATAAAGGAGGCTTTTAGCCCCGGTCACATCCTGGAAAAGGCTGCCTCCGCCGCTGATAAACAAGTTCACCTCTGACATAGCCCGGGCGATTTCCCTCGGTCGCCAGCGGTTAACGGCCTTTACCGGCAACCACTTCTCCGTGGCAGGGGGATTAGAAGACAGGACGATGATCTCCACCCCGGGGTGGAGCCCGCGGAGGGCCTGGACCATGCTATAGAGAATAGCCTCGTCCCCGGCATTGCCGAAACCGTAATAGCCGGAAACCATCACGCGCACCACTGCTTACTTACCTCCCCGAACCGCCGAAACACCTCAGGAAGACGACTTTGAGGACATGAGCAACAACTAGGGTTCCCATCCCTACCAGAAGGCCCACCCACAAACCGTTGACCGTGCGCACCAGGGATACTACCAGGGGAGTGTGGATATGGCAGAAGGTGTTGACCACCGAAATCTGGCCCGTAAGGGCCAGAAGCCACAAGGGGAGGAACCGGTGTCGGTACGGGAGCATAAGCGCCCATAAAAAGGCTGGATAGCCCAGGAGAAATTCCTTGAACCGCGGCCTTACCCCCAAAATCCCGTCCAACAGCAAACGCACCTGCCCCTCCAGGGGTAGCAGGCCTATGCTCTGGTTGCCGCTGCGGCTGAGGTAGACCACAAAGGCGGCAGCTGCTGCGGCAAGGATCAACAGCATCAAAACCGTAAGATTCTGCTGCAGCCACCCCTTGACGGTGGGCCAGAAATTATCCTTTTCTTCTCGATATATGGCTCCTACGCCGAAAATAAGGAGGGGTAGTACAAAGGCTGCCTTCACCCCTGTAAACTGGTCTAACTGCAGCATAAAAGCGGTTTCGCTTAAAAGCCCCGCAATGAGCAACCCCCCCAGGAAGGACACGAAGGTGCTCCGCAGGATGACCTTTGCAGCCGGTATCGGGCCCGAGGAACGGCCGCCTACCAGGGCGCTCCACAGCGCCAAAGTGGGAAATACCACCGCAGCTCCCAAGGCCATGACCTTGCGCAAGAAAAGACCGTAACCGTAGCCCAAAAGGCCGGCCCCCAGCCACCCCAGGCAACCCAGAATCCCCAGGGCCCATCCCCAGCGCCCGAAACCCAGGCTCTCCAAGAGGAGGATTCCGCCGGCAATTACCCCTACACCGGCAAGGAACCACAGCAACCGCCAAGACTTGAAGGCAGGAAAAGGTTCGGCCCGCCCGATAACCAGGCCTTCCCCGGCCAGGGAAGCCCGCAGATCCTCTAGGTAACTCAAGTTGTCCGCCAGCCAGTCGGAGGAATCCGGGCGGAAGAATAGGCGCACGAAGAGAAGCCTGACGTTCCTCTCCGTAGCGGCCAGGGTAAAGCGTGCCACTCCCTCCTCCGGTGACAGGGAAAACATCCTCTCCGGGGGAATGGCATGAAGACGCAGGGCCTTCTTGTCCATCAAAAGGGCTAGATTCTTAAGCCCCTGCTGCTCGTTGAATTCGATTAATCCCACAGGGGCACCCAGCTGCCTTATCTCCGCGGCCAGGGCGGGCAATGCCTCCGGAAAGCCCGGAAGCACTTTATCGTTAAAAAGAACCGCCGCCAGGTAAGGCCTAAAGGGCTGGAGGGGTTCCAGCACCTTCCCCAAGGACTCCTCGGTGGCTTGGGGCCAGCTCCTGACCTGTACCAGCAGGAGGAAACCCTGGTCGGCTACTTCCCTCAACTTGTTCCGGGGAAATCCCAGGCCCAAGGCCTCCAGCTCTTCCTGGGGCATAAAGGGTATTCCCACGACCATGAAATCGGGAGTAGAAATAACCTCCGGCGGAGCCGGGAGTTTATGTTCCAACTGTCCTTTAATCTGCTCCAGCACGTCCAGGTCCCGCAGGAAAAAATAGAGGAACCCGGCCCGGAACCGGTCTGCATACCGGGGAAAAAGCCAGGCTGCTTCATCGCCGCTGTAAAGGCGCACCCGCTCGGGACTTAACTCTCTAATCGTATCCTCCTTAAAGAGGACGGCGTTTACTCCTTTCTCCCCGAGGAGGCCTAACACCTCCCTCTCCGTAAGGCCCGTCCACCGGGCCAGTTTGGCCACTTCTCGGTAGTCCACGGCCACGGTAACCGTACGGTTGGCGCCTTCCAGCCTAACCCGTCCCGCCACCGCTCCCAGGGAAGCGGCCGCTCCTAACAGCACCACTATCAATAGCGCCAGAATGCGCCACGACCTTCGCACGTTCCCCCATGCCCTTCCCGTAACTTTAATTCCTCCTTGATTATAGGCCCCCCCTCCACCGGCGTCAATCTTTTTTGCCCCTGCCGTATCCCCACTTCTTGCAGGCCAGGCCTGCTTGGGCTTGGAAGCGAGCGAACAAGCTTTCGCGGCCAGCCCAGGCTTTAAGCGTGGCGAAAGGCTTAAAAAGGGCCAGGGCATGTAGCCTTGCGGCCGGCAACTGAGGCAGGATGCTTAAATTCTGCCGGGCAGCCTGCCGGACCCTTGAGCCCAGCAAAAGACCCTCCCGCGAGGGAGGCCTTTGCGAGCGAAAGCCAAGCAAG
>DOLC01000122.1 GCA_003509545.1 Peptococcaceae bacterium | reverse complement strand
CGGCGACCACCGAGATCTACACTCTTTCCCTACACGACGCTCTTCCGATCTCGAGGGCATGTATCCTTGCGGCCGGCAACTGAGGCCGGATGCTTAAATCCTGCCGGGAAGCCTGCCTTAAGCCTTTAAGCCAAGCAAAAGTCCTGCCCGCGAGGGAGGCCTTTGCGAGCGGAAGCCAAGCAGGCCAGGATCAAAACTGGGGATGCGCCAGGTATAAAAACCGTTGACGAAGGTCTGCGCTATTCTTAAAATAATAGTAACTACTTGTCTTACAGGGAGGCGACAATATGGCCCTTTGGAAGTGCAACAGTTGCGGTTATGAAAAGGAAGCCCGTTGCAAGCCGCGCAAGTGCCCGGAATGCGGGCAAAAAGACACCTTTGCCAAAAAGGAAAACTGAGCTTTGCTTATTGGCAAAACCTTCCTGCGGGAAGGTTTTTTTATGGATCTAGCTTAAGGGTTTCTACGGCTAGAGCGGCCAGCAGGGCGGCGCCTATGGGCAGGGCGCTTTCGTCGATGTCGAAGGAGGGGTGGTGCCAGTTGTAAGCCTCCCCGGAAGAAGGTCGGGTGCCCAAGAAAATGTACAAGGCCGGAACCCTTTGGGCATACCAGGCAAAATCCTCCCCACCCATGGAAGGCGCCGGAAACCGGGCCATCTCGCCTATTCCCAGGGCCTGGAGGTCCAGGGAGCGTAAGATACCCAGGAGCCGCTCGTCGTTATACAGCACCGGGTAGGCCTGCAAATAGTCGAGGTCGAAAGCGGCCCCGTGGGCGGAAGTGACGCCCGCTACCACCTGCCTGAACCTTTCCTTGATACTAGAACGCAAGGCAGCATCCAGGGTTCTTACGGTACCGGTTAGTTCCACTTCGGCGGCGATTATGTTCTCTTTCTCCCCACCTTTTATAGTACCCACGGTTAAGACGGCGGGCTGGAGGGGGTCGGAAGAGCGGGAGATAATCGTTTGCAGGGCCAGGACCACTTCACAGGCCACCACTACGGCATCGATGCCCTGGTGCGGTGAGGCACCGTGGCCGGCCCGCCCCTTAATCCTTAAAGTGAAGTTATCCACGGCTGCCATAACCGGACCTTCTTTGACGGCCACCGTTCCCACCGGAAACTGGTTGTGTACGTGGAGGCCGTAAAGGGCCTTGACCGGGAGGTCATCTAACACTCCCGCCTCGATCATCCTTTGGGCTCCGCCGGGAGGTTTTTCTTCTCCGGGCTGGAAGATAAACTTAACGGCACCGGGTAATCGGTCCCGCTCTTGGGCCAGGATGGCCGCCGCTCCCAGCACCATGGCCATGTGGGCGTCGTGGCCACAGGCATGCATGACGCCCGGGTTGGCGGAGGCAAATTCCCTTCCCGTGGCTTCCTGGAGGGGAAGGGCGTCCATGTCGGCCCGCAGGGCGACTGCCCGGTCGTTTTTCCGGCCCCGGAGGAGCCCCACCACGCCGTATCCCGCTACACCCGTCTTTACTTCTAGGCCCAGGGATTCCAGCAGTTGGCTTATTTTGCGGGCCGTTTCCCTTTCCTGAAAACTGAGTTCGGGGTGCCGGTGAAAGTGCCTGCGCCATGACACTATTTGGGAGGCCATATTCTGCGCCGTTTGGTAATACAGGTGTTTCACGGTAGGTCGCCTCGCCGACTTCATCCTTCGCAGGCGAAGGTGTAATCTTCCAGTTCCCGAATACGGGGGTTGTCTCCACATACGGGGCATTCTGTATTACGCTCCGCCGCCACTTCACGGAAGTGCATCTCCAAAGCGTCGTATAACAGGAGGCGGCCGGTGAGGGTCCTCCCTATGCCCAACAAGAGCTTAATCACTTCGGTGGCCTGGATGACGCCAATGACTCCGGGTATCACACCTATGATCCCTGCTTCCTGGCAGGAAGGCACGGCCCCGAGGGGCGGCGGGTCGGGGAAAATGCAGCGGTAGCAGGGCCCTTCTCCGGGCTTGATGGTCATGACCAGGCCGTCCCATTGGAGTACCCCGCCTTCCACCAGGGGCTTGCTGGCCATTATGCAGGCATCGTTAAGGAGATACCGGGTGGGGAAATTGTCCACCCCGCCGACCACCACATGATAGTCCTCGATGATAGAGAGGATGTTGTCTTTGGTTAGGCGTACGGGATACGTGTTGACGGTAATGTGAGGGTTTAAGGCCAGAAGGGTCTGGCGGGCCGACTCGGCCTTGGATTTCCCCAGCCTTTCGGTGGAGTGGAGGATCTGGCGCTGGAGGTTGGACAGTTCCACGGCATCGCTGTCCACGATGCCAAGGGTGCCGATCCCGGCGGCGGCCAGGTAATAGGCTACCGGGGACCCGAGGCCTCCGGCCCCTACCACCAGAACCCGGCTTTCTTTAAGCCTTTTTTGCCCCCGCCCTCCTACATTGGACAGGATGATCTGCCGGCTGTAGCGTTCGATTTCGACATTGGTCAGTTCCGTCACGTTATTCACCGCCTCGCCGAAGGTTTTATAAAAGTACCTCCAGTAACGTAAAGGTAAACATAAGGGTGCTGAGATAGCCGTTCATCTGAAAAAAGGCAATGTTAATGCGGGAGAGGTCGTCGGGGGATACCAGCCGGTGTTCATACACCAGAATCACCGCTGCCGCTATCACGCCGGCGAAGTATAAGGTTCCCAGTTGAAGGAGAACGCCAACCAGGGCCAGGCAGAGCACCGCCAGGCAGTGGAAGGCCCGGGCTACCCACAGGGCTTTGCCCTTGCCGAAGCGCGCTGGTATGGAATGGATGCCGTATTGCCGGTCGAAATCGTAGTCCTGGCAGGCATAGATAATGTCGAAGCCGGCCACCCAGAGACCCATCCCCAGGCCCAGGACGACGGCCGGGATATCCAGGCTCGCCCGCACAGCCACCCACGCCCCCATGGGAGCCAGGCTGAGGGCCAGACCAAGTACCAGGTGGCATGCCCAGGTCCAGCGTTTGGTATAGGAGTAAATTACCAGGACAAATACGGCCGGGGGGAGCAGGCGTAGACATAGCTCGTTGAGTTGAAAAGCGGCCAGCACCAGGAGCCCCAGGGAGAGCAAGGTGTAAAGCCAGACCTCAAAGACGGAAAGGATGCCCCGGGGCAGGGCACGGTCTGCAGTGCGGGGATTCAAGGCGTCGATGTGCCGGTCTATGAGGCGGTTTAGAGACATGGCCGCGGTGCGGGCTCCTACCATGGCCACGGTGATCCAGAACATCTGGTGCCCCGTCGGCATTCCTCCGGCAGCGAGGAAGGCGCCCAGGTACGCAAAGGGCAAGGCGAAGATGGTATGTTCGAACTTAATCATTTCCAAAAAAATATTCAGTTTCCGATAGAATACTCCGGGAAAGCCCATACTCCTCCCACCTCCTCACAATCAGTTCCAGGGTCGAACGGTCCGGACAAGCCTCTTGGGGCCAGGGGCGGGGATGCCCTTCTTCGGGAAGTTTGCGCGTGGCGTCGATGCCCATCTTGCCGCCGTATCCCGGCTGGGGGGAGGCATGGTCCAGGGCGTCGAGGGGACCCTCAACGATAACCGTGTCCCGGCGCGGGTCCACATTCCCCAAGACCTTCCAGCGGACTTCGGCCAAATCGTGGACATTAACGTCGGCATCTACCACTATCAGAAATTTGGTAAACATCATCTGACCCATGCCCCACAGGGCGTACATAACTTTACGCGCCTGACCGGGATAACGTTTGGCAATGGAGACGATGGCGCAATTGTGGAAAACACCTTCCACGGGAAAGTTGATATCCCTTACCTCCGGCAGAAGAAGGCGGATCAGGGGCAAAAAAAGCCTTTCCGTCACCTTGCCCAGGAAGGCATCTTCCATGGGAGGCCGGCCCACTACGGTCGCGGGATACAGGGCGTCCCTGCGGCGGGTCATACAGGTAAGGTGAAATACCGGGTAATAGTCGGCGGCAGAATAGTAGCCCGTATGGTCGCCGAAGGGCCCTTCCAGCCGCCTTTCTTCGAGGTCGACGTAACCCTCCAGTATTATTTCCGCATGGGCGGGCACCTCTAGGTCGACGGTTAAGGCAGGGACCATTTCCACCGGCTCCCGCCTCAAAAAACCGGCCAGGATTACCTCGTCTACGCCGGAAGGTACCGGAGCCGTAGCGGCATAAATGAGGGCGGGATCCCCTCCCAGGGCTACGGCCACCTCCATCCTTTTTTCCGCCCGGGCGAAATGCTCGGCGGCATCCTTATGGAGGTGCCAGTGCATACCGGTAGTCCGGTCGTCGAAGACCTGCATCCGGTACATGCCCAGGTTCCGCCTCCCGGTCTGGGGGTCGCGGGTGAACACCAGGGGCAAAGTAATAAACCGGCCGCCGTCGTGGGGCCAAAGCTTAAGGACCGGTAGCTCCGCCAGAGAGGGCGGGTCTACCACCACTTCCTGGCAGGGAGCCTTCCTAACGCGCCGTGGCAGAAACCGGGAAACCTCCACCAGTTTGGGCAGGTGCTGCAGCCGGGATGCCCAACCAGTATCTTCCGGTATCCTCAAAAGCTCCGTCAGCCGCGTTGCAGGCTCTTCCAAACTTTCGATCTCCAAAGCCGTTTTGACCAGTTCTTCGCTGCCGAAGAGATTCGTAACCACCGGCATGGTGTGGCCCTTTACCCTTTCGAAAAACAGCGCCGGACCGCCGGCCTTCACCACCCGGTCGCTTATGGCGGCTATTTCCAGTACCGGATCTACCTCTACCGGTACCCGGTGGAGCAATCCTTTTTTGCTAAGGGTATCCAGGTATTCCCGCAGATCCTTGTAGGCCAAGAAGGTTCATTCCTTTCCCTTGATGCCGACGTGGACCGCCACTATTCCTCCGGTGAGCTCGGTGCATTCTGCCCCCTCCAGCCCTATGGCCTCGAAAAGGACGAGGATTTCGCGCTGGTGGGGAAAATCCTTGAGGGAACGGGGTAAATAGCTGTAGGGATCCTTAAGTCCCACCCCCAAGCGGCCCAGAACGGGGACTAGACGATTGAAGTAAAAATAATATAGCTGCTTAAAGGCGGGCCAGGAGGGTTTGGCCAGCTCCAGGGATACCACCCTCCCCCCGGGCCGCACCACCCGCGTCATTTCCCGTAAGGTTTTTTCTATATGGGGAACATTTCGGAGGGCAAAGGCGATGGTGGCGGCGTCAAAACTGTTATCCGGAAAGGGTAGGGCCACGGCGTTGCCTTCTACCAGTTCCACCAGATTTCCGTAAGGGCTGCGGGCCAGATGGTTTTTGGCCACTTCCAGCATGGCGGGGCAGAAGTCCAAGCCCACAACTCGCCCCCGGGGAAATACCGCTCGGGCCAAAGCGAGGCTCAACATTCCGGTTCCGCAGCATACGTCCAGCACTGCATCCCCCGGTTGTAAAGCAGCTTTTTTGACGGCCACTTGGCGCCAGTATTTGTCCAGGCCAAAACTTAAGAGGGTGTTCATCAAGTCGTAACGCCGGGCAATACGGCTGAAAAGGTCCCGGACGTAGACTTCCTTTTCCGTAGCCAAACAGATCACCTATTCCTGCCGGTATACCTTGCGCAGACGCCGCAGCAGCGGGATGCCCAGGCCCAACACCGCTACGGCCTGCCCGGCGGAAACGCTTAAAATACAGAGGAGAAGGTTTACCTGCAGTAAATAAGACAGGTACGTGCCTACCACGAGGCCGTTTAAGGCTATGGGCGGCACATAGGCCAAACGGGAACCGCGCCACCGGTAAGTAAGCCAGGCGGCCACGAGGGTAGTAAGGCTGCCCAAGAAAATGTCGATGGGTCCCATTCCACCAAAGAAGTTGCTGATTAAGCAGCCCAGGAAGAGTCCCCAGATGGCTTCGGGAAATAATATGGGCAGGAGGGTCAGGGCCTCGGCCACCCGCACTTGCACCATACCGTAACTTATGGGGGCCAGCACGATGGTGGTGACGGCGTACACCGCTGCAATGACGGCCCCCCGTGCGGCCCGGCGAGAATAGACTGAAGACACCGGCTTACTCCCTTCTTCTACGTAAGGTTGAAACTGCAACTACATTATATCCCATTGCGTCGGTCATTTCTACAACGTTGTCCGTTCATACGGCATATTGCATCGCACATTAACTCCTTCGCGGCCTCTTCGCTCCCGGCCGCCTGGCCCCAAGTACGGCGGTCGAAGGAAAACTCCAAGACCCTTTTTTAGTGCTTGCCAAGTTATCTCCCTCTTCTGCGGGGCATAAAAATACCTCCTGTCCCGCTGTACTAGACCAGGTCAGGAGGCTGATGCGTTGTGGTTAGCGATGGTGCGGCAGAAGGGATTTGAACCCCCACGGTCGCAGCGACCACTAGACCCTGAATCTAGCGCGTCTGCCAGTTCCGCCACTGCCGCATGCGCAAGTTTATTCTATCACCCTATGCCCTTGTCTGTCAAGGGGGGGCCAAACTGGGTTATCCCCGTTTTTGCGGGGCAGCCCCTGCCTAAATCCATTCCAGGATTATCTCATCCCCGTCCTCCAGGGACGATGTGAACTCGGCCGGACGGTTGTTTATTTCCATGCGCAGGGTCTTTTTTCCCGGCGGCGGGGTCGAACCTATATCCAAGTAAGCAAACAGATCGGCAAAGATGGGCCGGCTCGTCCCTACCGGGAGTTCGATTTCTTTGCCGTTTACTCTAAGCCTCAGGGTGCGGCAGGCGGCCTTCGGGCCCGTTTCCAGTATGTCGCCTGTTTTCACCGGGGCCTCCCGCCGGACCTGCTGGCCGTTCAAATATACCGGCCCGTCTTCGCCTTGGCCTAAATAGCGCAGCACGTCCCCCACGGTTTCCAGGAGGTTATATTCTATTTTAGCCCGGTCGGGGACTTCCGCTTCCCGGGAAACCGCGTTTCCGTTCATGAGAATAAGAGGCTCCAGGGTTATCCGGCGCCCGTTGAAGGTTATTTCCTTTACCGAAGTCTCCGGGATCAGGTCCCCTACTTTAGCCCGGGCATCGGCGCCGTTCTCTCCCGGGATAAACCTGATTACGTCACCGCCCTTAACAGGGTTTTCCAGGGAGGCAGGTTGCCCGTTGAGGATAATCCGCCCCGGCCTACCCGGCTCTCCCCTGATAAAGTGCAGGCGGCCGTTCACTTCTACTCCTATGCCCCGCCCGGGCCGGCCGTAAAGGCGGCGAACCGGTATGCCGGCAGCCAGTAGGGCCTGGGCGACGGTGAGCCTACGGTGGCCCAAGAGCTGAACCGGCCGGCCGTTCACTTGCACCTGGGAAAGGCTGAGGCCCTCCCTCCGCAAGGCGGTAAAGGCAATCCCCAGGGGCGTGATGGCCTGGGGGCCCTTGAAGGCAGGGGCCCCGGCAATGTCTCTTATCACTTCCCGGCTTCTGACGGCCACCCTCTCCTCAGGTAATTCCAGGTGGCGGGCCAGGGCAGTGGGAAGGCCTGGAGTGAGGCTACCCCCTCCGACGAGAAGAACCGCCTGGGGCGCTTTGCCGTTAAGGAGCAAAATCTGCTCTGCGATCTGACGGGTAAGCTCTACGACGGCCGGCTCGAGGAGGTCCACAATCTGACGGGAAGGCAATTCACGCCTGTTGCCTACTATGTCCGTAAAGGCAACTCGTTCCCCCTGGTTTAGCTGCCTCTTTACTTCCTCGGCCGTGTTAAAATCCAGGAGCAGCTTGTCGGCCAGGTACTCGGTAATCTCATCTCCGGCCGCCGGCACCATGGCGTAACCGGTAATACTTCCCTCCCGGGCAAGGGCTATGTCCGAGGTTCCGGCGCCTACATCCACGAGGGCAATGTTGAGCCCCCGCATGGCAGGAGGCACGGCCAGGGCTGCTGCGGCGATGGGCTCTAAAGTCAGGGAAGTCATCTCCAGGCCCGCCCTCACCAAGGCGGAAATCAGAGAATCCACCACTACCCGGGGCAGAAAGGTGGCTATGACTTCCACTCCGATGTGGTGACCCCGCTGGCCGACGAGGTGGCCGATGGGGCTGCCGTCCAAAGTGTAATTGATTACGCTGTATCCCACGCAGTGATAATCGCCGGCGGCGTTGGTACGGTTCAATATGAGCTGTTCCGCCTCTTGCACGGCGTCGGCCTCCAGGGCGAGGACCATCTCGCCGTTTATTTCTTCTTCTACACCGATCTCCCTTTCCGCTGCGGCCCTCTGGGTGACGAGGGAGCGTCCTGCGGCCGCCACGGCTACTTGGGTCAAGGGAGAACGGGTTTTGCGTTCGAGCTTTTCTTTTACCTGTTGTATAACCTCGGCCACCAGCGGAACATTATGGATCTGCCCGTCTAGCATGGCCCGTTCCTTGTGTTCCTGGACAACTGCGGCGCGGAGGCGCAGTTTCGTCTTTTCCCGGGCCAAGATGACTCCTGCTACCTTGCGGGTTCCGACGTCCAGGGCAAAAACCCATTCCTCCACGGCTGCCGCACCTCCTGAATCGGCACTTTTTGAGGATTCTCCCTTAAGGGGGAAATTCCTGCTAAAAGGAAGGGGAGGTGGGCGGCCGTCCCGGTTCCCCTGCCCCGAGAATAACTTCTCTCCAGGCCAGCATTGTTTTTGTTTGCATGCCGGCCCGTTGTTTTCACCCTTGTGATGGTGCCGCTCGGCGGCATGGACGTCTACCCTAGAAGGTCTCCTCTTTACTCTGCGCGGTTCAGGGCTTTAAAGGCGGCTCGAGCCGCTTCGACGGTTTTTTCCAGGTCTTCCCGGCTGTGGGCCAGGGAGACGAAGGCTGCTTCGAACTGGGAGGCGGGCAAGTATATGCCCTGTTCCAACATGAGCCTAAAATACCGGGCAAAGGAGGCGGTATGCGAGGAAAGGGCGGTTTCGTAATCGTACACTTCCTGGGAAGTAAAGAAGACGGTAAACATGCTTCCCACGCGGTTTAAGGTCGCTGGTACTCCGGCCTCCTTCATGGCCTCCCGGAGGCCTTCTTCCAGAAATCCGGCCTTGTCTTCCAGGGCTTCATAGGTGCCCCGGCGCGCCAGGACTTTGAGGGTCGCCAGCCCGGCGGTCACCGCCAGGGGATTGCCCGAAAGGGTTCCGGCCTGGTAAACGGGTCCGGCGGGAGCCACCTGCTCCATTATTTCCTTGGGACCTCCGTAGGCGCCGACGGGCAGCCCTCCGCCGATTATTTTGCCCAGGCAGGTAAGATCCGGACGCACGCCGTAGAGCTCCTGGGCACCCCCGTAGGCGACGCGGAAGCCGGTCATGACCTCGTCAAAAATAAGGAGGGCGCCGTATTTCTGGGTCAGCTCACGCAGACCGGCGAGGAAACCCGGCTTGGGGGGAACACAGCCCATGTTGCCGGCCACCGGCTCTACGATTACGGCGGCAATTTCTTCCCCCACCCGCTGGAAAATCTCCTCCACGCCGTCCAGGTCGTTGTAGCGGGCTACCAGGGAGTTCTCAGCGGTACCCTTGGGTACGCCGGGACTGGTGGGTACCCCAAAGGTGAGGGCGCCCGATCCAGCCTTGATAAGGAGATAATCGGCATGGCCGTGGTAGCAGCCGGCGAATTTTACGATTTTCTCCCTCCCGGTGAAGGCCCGGGCCAGCCTTATGGCGCTCATAACGGCCTCGGTGCCCGAATTCACCAAGCGCACCATCTCGATGGACGGCACGGCTTCGGCGATTACACGGGCCAGTTCTGTTTCTAATTCCGTAGGGGCACCAAAACTCGTCCCCATTTCCCGGAGGGTCTTCTCTAAGGCAGCCATGACCTCCGGGTGCCGGTGGCCCAAAATGAGGGGGCCCCAGGATGCAACAAAGTCGATATATTCGTGGCCATCGATGTCGTAGATCTTCGAGCCTGCCCCCCGGCTTATAAAGGGAGGATCCATGCCTACGGCCTTGAAAGCCCGCACCGGGCTGTTTACGCCGCCGGGCATTACCTTCACGGCTTCGGCGTAGGCCCTGGCGGAACGCGGCCACTCTTTATACACTATAGTTAACCTCCTTTTCCGATCGTTTCCAAAA
>DOLC01000008.1:36767-39899 GCA_003509545.1 Peptococcaceae bacterium | reverse complement strand
TAAGGGTTGAGGGGGACCAGGAGCACCCGGGGCCTAAAAGGCAGGCTTTAAAATACAAAGACCCTGTGGACGGCGACTTAAAAACGCCGTCTGCACAGGACCTCTTCGCCCCTGCGGGGAGGACTGTCCTCGCCCCCGCCCGCCTTTACATGTCCCTTTTTCTATCATAGCATGGAAGGGCCTTTTGTCAATAAAAGAATCCCTTGAAAAGAATCGCATACCCTTAGAGAAACCCCGGCATAAACCCGGTCAACCCATATATGACCCGTTGGCCTTATTTAGGTTGGGAAGGATGACAGTTAGTTGTGTTTGTCGGGTCGGGACCGGGTGAGACCCGGTAAACTAGTGGCGGACTTCCCTAAAAGGATTGGCTGCCGAGAAGTTGGGCCGCCCTTACCTCGAAGGCCGCGTACCCGTTCGCGGTCTACCACTCCGGCAATAACGACCGCCTCCCTTACCCCTCGTGGTAACCAAGCTCGACTATCCGCCGGCGCAATTCCGCGATCATCGAAGGGACGTCAATGCTTACCGGGCAACGTTCCACGCAGCGGCCGCAACGGAGACAGGTGTAAATCAGGGGCGCCGCGTTCTCCAGACCTCCGGCCACAAAAGCCGTCCATACCGCCCCTATTCCCCCCAGATAACGATAACCGAAATATCCCGCGGTGAGTTGGAATACCGGGCACTCGTACATGCATCCCCCGCACCTCAGGCAGTACAGGCCCTGTCTGAATAAGGGATCGGCAGCCATTTTACTCCGACCGTTGTCCACAAAGATAACGTGGAGTTCCTTGGGGCCGTGGGCGCCGAAGGTGGTCACCTTTTCTATATCTCCCGTTTTGCTGGGTCCGCTTATTATATTCACGTAACCGGGAACGGTGTAGTTGGCATAACGCCAGGTGACTTCCGCCACCTTCATGGCCTCCTGAAAAGTGGGCACTACTTTCTCGATACCCACCAGGGCTATATGCACGGGGGGTACGGCCGTGCATAAACGGGCGTTGCCTTCGTTCTCGATAATGACCAAGGCCCCGCAGTCGGCGGCCACCACGTTGGCACCGCTAAGGCCGAAATGGGCCTTAAAATACTTTTCCCTCATAAATTCCCTCACGGCTCCCACTTCGGCGGCAATATCCGGAGGGATTTCCCGGCCGAAGAACTCGGTGAACACCTTCGCAACCTGCTCCCGCGGCACATGGATTGAAGGAGAAACAATATGCATAGGCCTTTCATGTCGCAACTGCAACAAAAACTCCCCTAGATCTGTTTCCCAGACCTCGTTGCCTTTTTCGAGGAGGTAGTCCCTTATTTCCAGTTCTTCCCCCAAAATGCTCTTGCCCTTTACGACTATCTTATCCGTGCCAATGATATCCGCAGCCAACTTTAAAGCATCCTCAGCCGACCTGGCTAGATACGTACGCCCATGGTTGGCCTCAACGGCTTCCCTCGCCAGGGCCACCAGGTCATCCATGCGTTCAACGGCCGCCTCTTTGATAGCGCGCACTTCCTCCGCCAGCCCCACAGTATGGGGAAAACGTTTAAGGGCGGCCGCCGTATTTTCCCGATAGGATTTGACAGCGCGGGTAAGGGCCAGTTGGATATGGGGATCGTTGGAAGCCCTGTTAAGCTCTGTCGCGTACTTTTGAAAGGCGCGTGCAAGACTGCTCACTTGGCCATCCCCCTGTAGATAAACTCGATGATATCCTGAATCTCTATGCTTCTTTGTCCCTCCCGCCGGGCTTTGTCGAGGGCAGCCAGGCAATAAGGACAGAAGGTGACCACCACATCGGCCCCGGTGTCCATAAGTTCTTCGAGCCGCCGCGCAGATATCTTTCCGGCCAGTTCGGGAAACAGCACTTTACCGGGCCCGCCGCAACAGGTCGTCCAGCGCCGGTTGAACTCCGGCTCTATCAAAGAAACTCCCTTTACCCTCTTCAAAATTTCCCTGATCTCTTCTGTGATACCCAGCTCCCTGGCCATCCGGCAGGAATCGTGCACCGTGAGTTTCCCTTCGAAGGTGGCGACCAGACCCCCGGGGCTGCTGTTACTCCAATCCCAAAGGGCTTCGGTGAAGGTTTTTACTTCGTAATGGAAATCCTCGATTAAGCGGGGATAAATGAGCTTAAAAACTTCCGCCGAATGGGGTGACAGGCAGATGATGGTCCGAGCCCCGGTCCTTCTAATTAACTCGGCCACCTTGCGGGCGTGGCGGCGTAAGTCATACATGAAGCCGTACTCATAGAGCAAGGCGCCGCTGTAAAGCTCTTCTTCGCCCAGGTAACATAACTGCAGTCCCATTCTTTGCAGTACCTCGGCGGCTTTACGGTTAACGTACCTAAAGCGTTCCTTCTGCCCTGAAAGCACGCCGGCAACGATTTTTTCCGGGTTAACCCCCACCCTGTCTACCAAATTGCGGAAACCCATCATGAGGGAGAAGCCCATACTGCCCTGATCCATCTTAGTGAGCATGTCAACCAGGCCGTCGATGTAGGGGACTAGTTGATATTCGCCGCCGGTGTATAAAAGCACCTCCCCCTCCCGGGGAAGGTTAAGGTCTTCGGACCAGCCGGCAATTTCTTTACCCGAAAGGCCGAGGGGATTGCCGTATTTACGGATATTCGATCTTATAACTTCGATAGTAGCAGGCAACCGATAATCACTGCATTCCTCTTTCCGTTTCAGCAACATTTCCTTTCACCCCAACTGAATACCGTTGTTAGCTCCCTAGGGGAGTTAGACTTGGAGCAAATCGAGCATGGTCCACAGCGAACACAACATGGACTGGCGCCTGGGTATTCGCCTCCATAAAATTAAGGCAAATATTCGACGCCAGTCCTCAAGAGTCCTGGTGCGATATCAAAGGATTCTCCGCTTTTTTTGGTAAGGCCTTCGCTAAAGGGCAACCCTTCTTGAACTCTTCGAGTCACTTGCTGTAGCCAGCAACACCTAGAAAAATGGCAATCCCCACTTGGAGTTGACGCGGTCAAGTCAATAAACTGAGTTATCCCCAGTTTTTGCAGGGCAGGCCTGCTTGGGCTTGAGATAGAGCGACTAAACCCGAGCGGCCAGCCAAACTTAAGCTTGGCGAAGGGCGGAGGCAGGCCCGAAGCCACGGATGGCCGAGGCCGGCAA
>DOLC01000008.1:0-36407 GCA_003509545.1 Peptococcaceae bacterium | reverse complement strand
AGCGAAAGCCAAGCAGGCCGGAATAAAAACTGGGGATACGTCAGGTCAATAAACCCTTGACTTCCCTCCGCGGAGAGGTATAATAAGAAGAGGCAATGAGGCCTGGGAGTCTTTTACGGCTGCAAGGACACCAGGCTTTTTCTTCTTCGGGGGAGTTTGAGCAACCGTAAGGTGTGATGTGATGACCGTGAAGGAAATGGCTGACAAGTTAGTTGCCTGGATCCGGGAAAAGGTGAAGGAAGGTGGCTGTCAAGGCGTGGTGCTGGGCCTGAGCGGCGGTCTGGATTCCGCGGTGGTGGCCGCACTCTGCAAACGGGCCTTCCCGGAGAATAGTCTTGGCTTGATTATGCCCTGCCATAGCGATCCTCAGGATGCTTCCGATGCGGAGCTGGTGGCCCGAAGGTTGGCCCTCCCCACTAAAACGGTAGTCTTGGACCGAGTTTACGACGCTTTGATACAAGCCTTAAGGGGCAGCCCCTATGTCCCGGGCGAGCGTTCCCTGGCCCTGGCCAATATTAAACCCCGGTTGCGTATGACGGTCCTTTACTATTGGGCTAACGAACTAAACTACCTGGTCGTCGGTACGGGCAACAAGAGTGAGGTTACCATAGGCTACTTTACCAAGTACGGCGACGGCGGGGTTGACATTTTGCCCCTGGCCGGTCTGGTAAAGGCCCAGGTGCGGGAGCTGGCCCGTTATCTTGACATTCCGGAAGCCATTATTAATAAACCTCCTTCTGCCGGCTTATGGCAAGGACAAACCGACGAAGACGAAATAGGACTAACCTATGCCGTGCTGGACAACTATCTCCTCACCGGGGAAGCACCGCCACAGGCTGCCAAGCGCATTGAGGAGCTGAGGGCCCGAAGCCGTCATAAGAGGCAGCCGCCGGCGATACCTCCCTTCTAAAGGCCTTTTAGGGCCGCCTTAGGACCTGGGGTTGCCGGTAGAAGGGGACCCCATTTTTAAGGGCATGACTTGACGTCGCAACCCCAAAAGGGGTACAGTAACTACTGAAAAGGAAAGGTTCTATGGGCATGAAGCAACCTACAGAGATACCACAGGTGCCTATAGCCTTAATCGGGGGTTCGGGTACTTTTTCCCTTCGGCTCCCCGAAGACCTGGAGTTGCCCGGGGTAGAGGTTCTAGAGGATGACCTGGTTTACGCCACTCCCTGGGGGCCAAGCCCCAGCCTTAAACTCTTTTCGCTACCCACCAATCCCCCCCGGCAGATCGTGACGGTAAAAATGCACGGCCGGTTACCGGGTGTCTCCTGGGGAGAGGCATCCCGCCGCCTGTTCTGGGTGTTTCGCCAGGCAGGGGTCAAAAAGATCGTGGCTGAGGGTGGTGTGGGAAGCATCAATCCCCTCCTAGATCCCCTGGATATCGTGGTACCTACAGACTATATAGATTTTTCCCAACGGCGGGACCTAGCCCTGACGGAGGACTATCTTTGCATAATGCGCCAGCCTATCTGTCCTTCCCTGCACCATACCCTGGTAAGGGTTGCCGCCTCCCAACCGCTGAACCGGGTATTCGGCCGCGGCACCTATTTGGTCACCGAGGGCCGGCATTTTGAGAGCGAGGCAGAGATTAGAGCCTTTCGTCAGTGGGGGGCCGATATTGTCGGCCAGACGTTGTGCCCAGAGGTATACCTCGCCCGAGAGATAGGTGCGTGTTATGCCGGTATTTACCTGGTGGTAAATTATGCCGAAGGGACGGTCAAGCCCTGGGAACATAAGGTTCTAAAAGATATTTTCTTCAAAGGAGCCGAGCCCTTCGCCCGTTTGATAATGCAGGCATTGATGGAGATCCCCTTAGATTCTTCGTGTGGCTGCCCGGAGCTGCGGAAGGATACCCTGCTGCGGCCGGAAAACATCGGACGGGCCCGCCGCGGGGGGAACAATTATTAGTAAAGAGGGAACGGAATGCTGGAGGAAGCCATCCTTAAGGGTCCCTTGGGGGATATCGCCGAGAAGGTTTTCAAGGGGCAGAGGTTGAGCCGGGAAGACGGCCTGCGGATTATGGAGGCCAACGACCTCCTTACCCTGGGATATCTGGCCGACTACGCCCGCCGACGCAAAGTAGGCGATGAAGTATACTTTATCAACAACGCCCACATTAACTACACCAACATCTGCCGCAATCTCTGCCACTTTTGCGCCTTCGGTCGAAAGCCCGAGGCCGAGGGCGCCTACACTTTGAGTTTGGAAGAAATAGCCGCGAAGGCCCGGGAATTCAAGAAATACGATCCCACGGAAATTCATATCGTCGGCGGCCTCAATCCGGAACTCCCCTTCGGTTATTATGAAGACATGTTGAGAATAATAAAGGCAATCCTTCCCCAGGCCCACCTTCAGGCCTTTGATGCGGTAGAAATAGCTTTCCTCAGCGAAATATCCGGGTTGACCCTGGAGGAGGTACTGTTGCGCCTGAGGGAGGCCGGATTGGGTTCCCTCCCCGGCGGTGGGGCGGAGATCTTTAATCCGGGGGTCCGCCGGAAAATCTGCCCCCGTAAGATAAGCGGCGAAGAGTGGCTGAAGGTGCACGCCGTAGCCCACCGCCTCGGGATCCGCTCCAACGCCACCATGCTCTACGGCCATATAGAAAGCCCGGCCGACCGGGTAGACCACCTCCTGGCCCTCCGCCGCCTTCAGGATGAAATGGGAGGCTTCCTGGCCTTTATCCCCCTGCCCTTCCACCCGTCCAACACCGGATTGGCCGAATTGCCCCCGACCAGCGGCTATGATGATCTAAAGACCCTGGCCCTGGCCAGACTGTTGTTGGATAACTTCTACCATATAAAGGCCTTTTGGATAATGCTTACCCCCAAAATGGCCCAGATCGCCCTCAGCTTCGGTGTCAACGACCTCGATGGTACGGTGAGAGAAGAACACATTGCCCACGACGCCGGAGCCGAAACACCCCAATATCAACCGGCGGAGGAGTTCCTGCGCCTCATACGGGAGGCGGGAAGGATCCCGGTGGAGCGCGACACCCTTTACAACATAGTACGCCGTTATCACTAAGACTGATCCCGGGAGTGGAACCGGATGAGCCAGCCGCGCATAGGCAGGATCGGCTATATTAATTGCCTGCCTATTTTCTATGCACTGGAAGAAGGTCTGGTAAAGATTCCGGGGCAAGTGGTTTGTGGACACCCCAGCGAGTTGAACCGGGCTTTGACGGAGGGGCGTATAGAAATCGGCGTCGTATCCTCCTTTGCTTATGCCGAGCAGGGTGACCGGTGGCTAATACTCCCCGACCTTTCCATTTCTTCTTGGGGCCCGGTAAAAAGTGTAGCCCTCCTTAGTAAAGTGCCCCTGGTCGAACTCGGGGGCAAGCGGGTTTCCCTTACACCTTATTCGGCCACCAGTACAGCTTTGCTGTTGGTGCTGCTGGAAAGGTTCTACAAAATCCGGGTAAACTTCTTTACCCGGCCGCCCGGAACTTCCCCCTGGTGGTCGGAGCCGGAAGCCACCCTCGTTATCGGGGATGAGGCCTTGTTGCAAGTTAGCCGCCGGGAGGAGCTGTACGTGTACGATTTGGGCCGGGAGTGGCAGCGGTTTACCGGCCAACACATGGTCTTCGCCCTGGTGGTGGTGCAGGAAAACTTCGCCCGAAATTCTGCCGACCTTTTAAAAGAAATTTGGCAGGGGCTAATGGCCGCCAAGGAATGGGGGAGGCAGCACCTGTCCTTGCTGGCCTCCCGGGCCTCATCCCTTACGGGATTGGCCCTTCCCGATCTTATAGACTATTTCCACCACCTCCAGTACGACTTAACACCCAAACACCTGAAGGGACTGCAGACTTTTTATCAATATGCCTACCAGCAGGGATTGCTCCCGGCCCCGCCTAAGGTCAAATTGTGGAGGGCTGAAGATGGAAAGAATAGCCGCTAAGGTCCTGGCGGGCGAACGGTTATCTCCAGAAGAAGGTTTGGCACTGTTGTGTTCTGCCGACCTCCTGCTCCTGGGCTACCTGGCCGATACAGTCCGCCGGCGCCTTCACCCTGAGGGTACCGTAACCTTTGTGGTCGATAGAAATATTAATTACACCAATATATGCACCTGTGGCTGTCGCTTTTGCGCCTTCTACCGCCCGCCGGGCCACCCGGAAGGTTATTTCTTAAGCCGAGAAGAAATTTTTTCCAAAATTGAAGAAACAATAGCTGCAGGCGGGACGCAAATCCTAATGCAAGGCGGTCTCCACCCTGAGCTATCCCTTTCGTATTTTGAAGACCTCTTTAGGAGCATTAAAGAACGCTATCCCATAAAACTCCACTCCCTCTCACCGGTGGAGATAGATTACCTGGCCGAGAAGAGCGGCTTAAGCATAGAGGAAGTCTTGCGCCGGCTGATAGCCAGCGGCTTGGATTCCCTGCCGGGAGGTGGAGCAGAGATCCTGGTCGACCGTGTGCGCCAGGTAATAAGCCCCCGCAAGACCAGGACCGACAGGTGGCTGGAGGTCATGGCTACGGCCCACCGGTTAGGCCTTAAGACCACGGCCACCATGATGTTCGGGAGCCGGGATACTCTGGCCGACCGCATAGCCCACCTAGAAGCCATTCGCTCGTTACAGGATAAGACCGGGGGCTTTACCGCCTTTATTCCCTGGACTTACCAGCCCGGAAACACCGCTTTGGGAGGTACAGAACCTACGGCCGTGGACTACCTCCGCACCCTAGCTGTAAGCCGGATCTACCTCGACAATGTGCCCAATATCCAAGTTTCCTGGGTGACCCAGGGACCCAAGGTAGCGCAAATCGCCTTGTCCTTCGGCGCCAATGACTTCGGCTCCACTATGTTGGAAGAAAACGTGGTGAGGGCCGCAGGGGCCCATCACCGTTGCTCCCAAGGGGAAATTATCCGGGTGATTAAAAACGCCGGCTTCCGGCCGGCTCAGAGGGACAACGTATATAACATTCTGCGGTATTTCTGATCTACTGGGCGGGGGAACCCAGCTCCTGCACTTCCACAATTTCTTGTACCAATCCCCTGGATTTGATAGCCCTTACTTTTTTTTCTATCTTTACGGAAGACCTGAGCACAGGCAGGACTTTTTCTTCTTCCGCCGTGTCTATTTCGAGGGCCAGCCCGCATAAGGAGCTGAGCTCTCGGGGCATGGGTATTAACTGGCCCTGTAAACCCGCTTCCTTTAAAGCCCTCTCCGCACTCAAGGCGTAATAAGTTGAGGGAAAAGTAAAAAGGGTAACCTCGCGGCCCACCTTAACACCCCCGCTAATATATTATAGCACTACCCGTTGGCCGGTCTGAACAACTGGCCGAAGGCTTGGGAAGCCGAGGGAAGGCAGGCCCAAAGATCTTCTTTACGGCGGGGCGGCCTGGGCCCCAAGGACCACCCTCTCCGCCGGAGCTCGAGGTAGACCTCCAGTATCCAGGGCAGGGTCAACCCGGCCTGCCGGACCACTTGGGGCTGGAGAAATACCTCTTCCGGCCGTCCTCCTGCCAGCAATTGCCCCCCCTTCATGACGAAAATCCGGTCGGCCCAGGAATAGGCCAGGTCTACATCGTGGGTGGAAATGACCACCGTCTTCCCCACCCGATTAATTTCCTCCATCAGACCTGTAATCTGCTCGCTAAGCAAAGGATCCAGGGAAGCCGTGGGCTCATCCAGGACCAGAACCTCCGGGTCCATGGCCAGAACGGCGGCGATACAGACCCTCTTTTTCTGTCCGTAGCTCAGGAAATGGGTGGGCTTATCTTTGAGGTCCTCTATACCGGTGACGGCTAAGGCCCTCTCAACCCGCCGCTTCGCTTCCTCCCTGGGCAATCCCATATTCAGGGGACCAAAGGAGACCTCCTGGAACACGCTGGCCGCAAAAAGTTGGGAATCAGGGTCCTGGAAAACGATTCCTACCTTCTGGCGCAAAGCGGCCAGGAAGGACCGGTCATACCGAACCTCCCGCCCTTGCCACAAAATCTTCCCCCGCCGGGGGCGAAAAATACCGTTAAAATGCAGGAAAAGGGTGGACTTGCCCGCCCCGTTGGGACCCAAGACGGCTACCTTCTCCCCCCGCTCTATCTCTAGAGAAAGGCCCCGCAGAGCCAAGGTTCCGTCGGGGTACGTAAACTCGAGATCACAGGCGGCCAAAATAGCTTCCAACTCCTCCACCTCCGCCGTACCAGTCCAGGGCTGCCAGGAACACCAGCCAGAGAACGATAAGGAATATGCGGCCTTTGGAGAGGCGGTAGGCGGGCTCCAACACCCTAAACTCACCGTCGAATCCCCGCGCCAAGAGGGCGGCATTGAGCATTTGTGACCTCTGAAGGCTTTTCAGAAATAGATTGGCCACCAATTGGCCCAGCGACGAGAGGGATCTGCACCACGAGCTGTATCCCAGCCGGG
The DNA here is from genome assembly GCA_003509545.1 of Peptococcaceae bacterium. Classification (GTDB taxonomy): domain Bacteria; phylum Bacillota; class DSM-521; order Neomoorellales; family Neomoorellaceae; genus UBA12545. The sequence continues at coordinate 30,037 of DOLC01000008.1, read as the reverse complement.
AAGCCTGGGATACGTACATGCTTGAAGCCGTATCCCACAAAACAAAGGTAAAGCGATAGACCAGGGCCATAAGTTCCGCCAAAAGGGGCGGCAACCCCATCCGGCGAAACACCTGCAGAATTTCCGCTATGGGGGTAGTGAGGGCCAAGAAATAGAGGCAAGAGACGCCGGAGAGGGCCCGTAACAGGAGCCCGGCCCCTTCGGCGACACCGTACTCGGTTATTCCAATGATAAGATTCCCTACTCGTAGGCCGTACAGAACCGTCCCTGATTCCTCCCAGGTGATGGCAAGGGCCAGGGCTATAACGGCGGCCGCTAGGAAGGCAAAGGGTATCAGGAGCAGACGAAGGTAGAATCTCCAGGAGACACCCCCTAAGCCGACCAATAGCCCCGACATTAGGCAGAATACGGCCAGGGACATCCACGGGCATCCGGTGTGCAAGACCAGCACCAGGGTGCCCAAGGCGAAGGCCACCTTTTCTGCCGGGTGAACCCGCCGCCACCTGTTGCCATAAGCGTACTTTTCTATGCCGTTCATACTCAAGTAGCTTTCCCGCCTGTCTAAGGGAAGAACTTACCTGCTGGTATAAGCCGCTTGCCGCGGCTTTACCCCTTGATTTTCTAACCCGAAAATTACTTTTCTCCAGGCCGGCATTGTTTTCGCTCGCTAAGTGGTCCTCGCGGAGCAGCCTACCGCTTAAGCCTCGGGCTCGGGCGGGGTTTCCGGCCTATTCAGCATCCTCTCTTCAGAGGCCGGCGTCGGACTTCCTGTCCTCGGCCCCGCCCTCCCTCCTCGGCTTCGCCAAGGCTGCTCATCCGCTCGGACCGAATCGCTCGCTCGGGAGGAATGCCGGCCCGCTGTTTTCATCCTTCTGGTGGTGCCGCACAGGCGGCATGGACATCTACCCTGCAACCTTGCCCTTCTGATAACCAAAATAATACCCAAGGAAAACGCCGCCCAACGCCGCCTGCACGGCAAAGAGCAGGCTCTCCACCTCGCCGCTAGGAGGTTCCCACAGAGAGGAAAACCAGGGCTCGTAATCAGGCCGGACCTCACCTATTATTTCCTGGGCTTTCTCGTCGGCTCCGGCGAAGTCGGCCCCTTGCTGTACAATAAAGGGGGTTAATATTAGCGCCAAAGCAAAGAGGAGGAGAATGAGGTTCTTGTAGGTTGTAGACAACCGCTTTCCCCCCTTTCTCAGCTGAGGACGGCCAGATCTTTTAGTTCTTCCTTGTTATAGGCGACCAGGAAGTTAAACACCGCAACCGTCAACAACCCCTCTATCACGGCCAGGGGTACCTGGGTTACGGCAAAAACCGCCATAAACTTTACTAAAGAAGCACTAATTCCCCCTTGTTCAGCCGGGAAGGCTAGGGCCAGTTGGAAGGCCGTAGTAACATACGTCGACAGGTTGCCCAGGGCTGCGGCCAGGAAGGTCGCCAGCCACAGGGGGGCCTTGCCCTTGCGCAGGAATCTGTAAATACCATAAGATACCAGGGGACCGACCACTGCCATGGAAAAGGCATTGGCTCCCAGGGTGGTAAGGCCCCCGTGGGCCAGGAGCAGAGCTTGAAATAGCAGTACAATGGCTCCGAGGAGGCTCATTACTGCCGGACCGAAGAGGATGGCGCCCAGACCTACCCCTGTGGGATGGGAACAGCTCCCCGTGACCGAAGGGAGCTTCAGGGCCGAAAGCACAAAGGCGAAGGCCCCGGCCAGGCCGAGGAGCAGTTTCAAGGAGGGATTTCCCTCCACTTTAGCCTTGACGGCAAGCAATCCGGCCACCCAGAAGGGTATCACCATCAGGAACCAAAGACCGGCCCACTCGAGGGGTAAAAACCCTTCCATGATATGCATGGCGTAGGCCGGGCGCGGCAGGCTCAGGGAAACTACTATGACATACATTGCCGGTATAGCTAGCTGAAACAGGCGCCGGTACATAGACTTCCTCCTTTAGAAAACTTTGGCAGACCTATTCTGCCCGATCTCCCGGGAAGAATACTTGCTACGGCCTGCCGGAGACCTGCTGTCTTCCCGGATAATTGGTCGGGGGGCGGGAGACCTCCGGCGGGGAATTTTCGGACACACGCCTTTACCACCGGACAAAGGAAGCCCTAAGAGCTCTCCACCCATATAAAATTAAAACCTTCTGCCCTACATGGTCACGGAAGGTAGCCCAAACGCACCACCCCCTATCCGCCGTAGGGATATGGCACCACGGGGAACGAGCGGGTCTCCTGGCTCCAGTTCCTCGCTTGCCCACGCCTTCCCAGGCTGACGCCCAGTGGCTTGTATTTTGTGGGCTCGCTCCCTGTCACAGTGGCGGGACCGCGTCAGAATTGCACTGACTTCCCCACGCCGCCCTCGGGCGGCTTAACTCGCTCCCTCTTCAAGATAAGTTGTGGATGGTTTTATTATACCGGAACCTCTTCCGAGTAGCAAGGGCCCGGCCGCAGCAATATCCTGATTATAAAGCATATTTTTGCAGTCGGGGGTGAACCGCCGTGGACGATCTGGGCCAACTCCTGGGGATCCTCGGGGCCATCTTCGCCGCCTCCCAGGGAATAGTGGAACAGCTAAAAGGCCGCTGGCCATGGCTGGGACAGAAGCTGGACGACCCGGTGCTGGAAAAAAGGCGGCAGCTTCGCGTCTTGGTAGTCAATGCCATCGTTTCCGCCCTCCTGGCAGGTATGACAGCCGTTGACGTTTTGAGCCTCCTAGGAGTGGGCGCTGCCTTTGCCGGTATAAAGGTATCCTACCCCGGCCTGTATCTTCTGCTTAACATGATTGCCGTGGGGTTAATGTCTACCTTTGGGAGTCCCTTCTTACATGAGATATTGGATATTCTAATAGAATTCAAGCGCAATATTCGTTCACGCAATCACATGTGGCCATCTCCTGGGGACCAGCTTCCTTCGGAAAAAGCGCAAACCCGGGGCAATTGAAAGAACCCCGGGTTCGTTATTGTTGGAGCTTACCGGCTATTACCTCCCGGTTTAGTCCAGTCCGAACCACTTGTGCAAAGCTCGCATGGCCCTGGCGAGATGTTCCTCATCGATAATACAGGAAACTTTAATCTCCGACGTACTGATCATATGGATGTTGATGCCTTCTTCGGCCAGGCAGGCGAACATGCCCGCCGCCACGCCGGGGTTGGTAATCATCCCCGCCCCGACAATGGATACCTTGGCCACCTTGTCATCGTAGGCCACGGCACTGGCCCCGATCTCTTCCTTTGTCTTCTGGGTGACCTCCAGGGCCCTGGCCAAATCGTCCCTAGCCACGGTAAAGGCGATGTCGTTTACCCCGTCGCGCATGGCGCTCTGGACGATCATATCTACGTTAATGCTCTCCCGGGCCAGGGCTTCGAACAGGGCCCTGGCAATACCGGGGCGATCGGGCACATCGTAGACAGCTATCCTGGCCACATTCCGGTCACCGGCCACACCGGTCACCACCATTTGTCTCTCCATATCGTTCACCTCTTTTACCAGGGTACCTTCATGGTAATTAAAGCTAGAGCGGACTTCCAACACCACCCCGTGCAATTTCGCAAACTCTACCGCGCGGGGCTGCAGCACCTGGGCGCCCAAACTGGCCAGCTCCAACATCTCATCATAGGATATGGTGGCCAGCTTGCGCGCCCCGGGAACAACACGCGGATCGGCGGTGTAAACCCCGTCTACGTCGGTATAGATCTGACAAACTTCCGCCTTTAAAGCGGCGGCTACAGCCACCGCCGTGGTATCGGAACCTCCCCGACCCAGGGTGGTGATCTCATTGTCGCAGGTTACGCCCTGAAAACCCGCCACAATTACGATCTTGCCGGCGTCTAGTTCCCGCCGTAAGCGGTCGCAGCTCACCTCCAGGATCCGCGCCTTGGTATGGACGCCGTCGGTGAGAATGCCGACCTGCGGTCCGGTGAGGGAAATCACCGGCTCGCCCACTTCTTGGATGGCCATGGCCAAAAGGGCAATGGACATCTGTTCCCCTGTGGCCATAAGCATGTCCAGCTCCCGCGCCGGCGGATTAGGGCTTATCTCCTTGGCCATGGCAATGAGATTGTCGGTGGTATCCCCCGGGGCCGACACTACTACCACCACCTGGTTGCCGGCCCGTTTGGTTTCCACTACCCGCCTGGCCACGTTCTTTACCCTTTCCGGCCCGTCCACCGACGTACCGCCGTATTTCTGTACGATGAGTGCCATGGATTAATCCTCTCCCGCCAAAACTTCTTTCGAGGTCTCTATTTAACACAGGGTGGCGCCGTGGGGGCAGGGCTTGAGCTCTTTAACCTGGCAATCCACCCCATGCTTTTCAAAGGCCTTTTTCATGGCCTCCCCCACCTGCGGACGGCTGCCGCGGCAGAAGGCGATGACCGTGGGCCCGGAACCGCTCAGGGTTACCGCCAGGGCTCCGGCCTCCAAAGCGGAGGCAAAAACAGCCGCCATTCCCGGCACCAGTGGAAGCCGGTAAGGCTGGTGCAGACGGTCTTCCATAGCCTTGCCCATCAGTTCCAGGTTCCCTGCCTGGGCGGCGGCCACGAGAAGGGCCGTCCGGCTCAAATTAAAGACCGCATCCTCCACCGTAACCATAGCCGGCAGGACCCCGCGGGATACCCTGGTGGAAAGGCTGAAATGGGGTACGGCAACCTGCAGGAAAAGGCCGTCCGGTGGCTCCAGCCGCTGATAATACACTTGGCGGCCGTTGAGGGCAGCCACCACTAGGCCCCCGACCAGGGCGGGGACCACATTATCGGGGTGCCCTTCCAGCTCGGCGGCCAGGGATACCAGCTCCTCCTCCCCCAGGGGAAAACCCAACAGGGCATTGGCTGCTACCAGGCCGCCTACTACCGCCGCGGCGCTGGAGCCCAGCCCGCGGGCCACCGGGATGCTGTTCTCGAATTCGAGGCGGAAACCAGGAGCTTTCCGTCCCACCCGCCCGTAGACGGCCTGCACCGCCCGGTAAGCGATGTTTTCCGGCCCTCGCGGTATGCTACCCTCACCTTCTCCCCGGACGGTTATCTCCAATCCCGGCGCTTCCTCCACCGAGATATAATCGTATAGATTCAAGGCCAGCCCTAAGGCATCAAACCCAGGGCCGAGGTTGGCCGTTGTAGCCGGCACCCGCACTCGGGGCATAACCTTTTTCCTCCTGCCTATTACAAAACAACTTCCAGTACAGCCCTTTCGTCGGCTGGCAGCGAAAGGGGCTCCCTCACCTGCTGGATGGCGATATTGGGATCTTTGAGCCCATGGCCCGTGAGGACGCAAACTACACGTTCGCCGGGCCTAAAGAGGCCTTTCCGGCTGTATTTGAGCACCCCTGCCAGGGAGGCAGCCGAAGCCGGTTCGGCAAAAATCCCTTCGGCGGCAGCCAAAAGGCGCTGGGCCGCCAGTATCTCTTTGTCGCTCACGCAGTCGATAAACCCGCCCGACTCCTTCGCCGCCTCTACTGCCGGCTTCCAGCTGGCGGGATTGCCGATGCGGATGGCGGTGGCCACCGTCTGGGGATTGGGCACTACCTCCCCCCTCACAATGGGCGCCGCCCCTTCGGCCTGAAAGCCGATCATCCGTGGTAACCTCCCGGTTTTCCCGGCGGCCCGGTATTCCTTGAATCCCCGCCAGTAGGCGGTAATATTGCCTGCGTTGCCTACAGGAATAGCCAGGTAATCGGGGGCCTCCCCCAAGGCGTCGCAAACTTCAAAGGCCGCCGTTTTCTGGCCCTCGAGGCGATAAGGGTTCAAGGAATTTACCAGGGTTATGGGGTGTTCGGACGTGATCTTGCGGACGATACTTAAAGCGGCATCGAAATTGCCTTGAACGGCTATAACCTGCGCACCGTAAAAAAGGGCCTGGGCCAGCTTGCCCAGGGCGATATTGCCCTCGGGTATAAGGACGCTGCACTTAAGCCCGCACCGGGCGGCATAGGCGGCGGCGGAAGCCGAGGTATTACCGGTGGAAGCGCACATGATGGCCCGCGAACCGCTCTCCACCGCCTTGGCCACCGCCATTACCATGCCCCGGTCTTTAAACGATCCCGTTGGATTAAGTCCTTCGTATTTAAAGTAGAGCTTTATACCCAGGTCCCGGGAAAGATTGGGGGCCGGGAGGAGGGGGGTGTTCCCTTCTAAAAGGGTAATTGCAGGAGTCTTCTCATTCACGGGCAAGAATTCTTTATATGCGGCGATAACACCAGGCCACCTCAATGGGGCGTTCCTCCCTCTACGCGAATAACGCTGGCAATTTGATTGACTACCGGAAGGCCCTTTAGGATCTCCAGGGCCTCCCTCAGATTGCGTTCGCGCACCAGGTGGGTGATGAAGACCAGCTCCGCCTGTTCCCCTACCATCCCCACCTGAATTACGGAAGCCAGGCTTACCTGGCGCTCACCGAAGACGCCCGCTATGGCCGCCAGAACGCCCGGCCGGTCCTTGACTATCATCCGCAGGTAGTACCGGGTCACGATGTCTTCCATGGGCTTGACGGGTTTCTGATCAAAACAGGTGCAATAAATGCGGCCCCTCGTGTTGTAGGCAAGGTTACGGGCAGCCTCCATGATATCCCCTACGACGGCGCTGGCCGTGGGCATCTCGCCCGCTCCCTGGCCGTAGAACATGGCTTCGCCCACTGCGTCGCCCTCCACAAAAATGGCATTAAAGGCTCCTTCCACCGAGGCCAGGGGATGGGCTAAAGGTACCAAAGCGGGGTGTACCCTCACCTCCACCTCTTCCCCGTCGTCCCGGGCAATACCCAGAAGTTTGATGGCATATCCCAGGTCGGCCGCATACTTGATATCCTGAGGATGGAGGTGGGCTATGCCTTCGTGGTAAACCTCCGGGTAGGTGACGCGCGTACCGAAAGCAATAGAGGCCAGGATGGCCATCTTGCGGGCCGCATCGTCACCCTCAATGTCAGCCCGCGGGTCCGCTTCGGCATACCCCAAACGCTGGGCTTCGGCCAGAACTTCGGTGAATTCCCGTTCCTCCCGACTCATCTTGGTGAGGATGTAGTTGGTGGTTCCGTTTACAATGCCCATAACCCGGCTGATTCTGTTCCCCGCCAGGCATTCCTTCAAAGAGTGCACAATGGGAATGCCGCCGCCGACGCTGGCCTCAAAGAAAAGATCGGCCCCTCCGGCCTCGGCAGCCGCAAAGAGTTCCTTGCCGTAAAGGGCCAGGAGATCCTTATTGGCGGTTACCACGCTCTTTCCCAGCCGGAGGGCCTTAAGGATATATTCCCGGGCAGGTTCCAGGCCACCCATGACTTCCACTATGATGTCGATGGCCGGGTCCTCCAGAATCGTTTCCGGCCGGGTGGTAAGGAATTCCGGAGGGACCTTCACCGTCCGGGGACGGTGAAGGTCCCTGACCAGGATCCTTTTTATTTCTATAGGCCGGCCCAGCTTTTGGGCTATGACCCGGCCGTTCCGGTCCAGAAGTTTTACGATTCCTCCGCCTACAGTGCCTAAACCCAACAAGCCTATGTTTACCGTTCTCTTCACCCAGGCTCCTCCCCGCACTTGCATCTGCTTTATTGTAGCACTACCGGAGGTTGACGGGCAATACCCTACGCGGCGTGACCCGCCTCCCTTGCCGCCCCGGTCTCCCTTAGGGTCCAGGGACTCACCTATGACACCCGCCGGCGGGCCGCCCGGCTTATGCCATCCCGGCCAAGAACTCTCTCAGCATGGCCCCCAGCTTGGCAAACTCGATAAGGAAAGCATCGTGGCCGTAGGGGGAATCCAGTTCCCAGTAGAAGGCCCGCCCGCCTCCCCGATTGATGATATCCACGATCTCCCTGACCTGATAGGTCGGAAAGAGGATATCACTGGAGATGCCGACGGCCAAACAGGGACATTTGATGCGGGCCAGGGCTTCCTCGTAGGAATTAAACCCCCTGCCAACGTCGTGAAGGTCCATGGCCTTAGTGAGATAAATATAACAGTTGGCGTCGAAGCGTTCCACCAACTTGCGGCCCTGGTAGTGGAGATAGTTCTCCACTTCAAACCTCCCGCCGAGGGAAAAGAGGTCTTCGGGCCTGCCGTTCATGGCCCGGGCAAACTTAAAGGACCATGATTCATCGCTCTTATAAGTGATAGTCCCGATCATGCGGGCTAAGGCTAGGCCCTTTTCCGGACCGGGAGTGCCGTAGTAGTTGCCCCCACGCCAGCCCGGATCGTTGTAAATGGCCTCCCGCTGCACGGCGTTAAAGGCTATGTTCATGGCCGAAGTACGCCCCGGGGCAGCGATTACTATGATCGAAGAGAGAAAATCAGGGTACAGGATGCCCCATTCCAGGGCCTGCATCCCCCCCATGGAGCCGCCCACGGCGGTGACCAGGTGCTTCACCCCTAAATGGTCCAGAAGGGCTTTTTGTACCCTGACCATATCCCGGATGGTGATCACAGGAAAATCCAAGCCGTAGGGCTTCCCCGTGGCCGGATTAAGGGAAGCCGGCCCGGTGGTACCGTAGCAGCCCCCTAGTACGTTGGAACATACGACGAAGTAGCGCTCCGTGTCCAGGGGGCGGCCGGGACCCACCATAGGGTCCCACCAGCCGGGTTTCCGCTCACCTATCCGATGCCACCCTGCTACATGGGCGCTCCCGGTGAGAGCGTGGAGGACCAAAATGGCGTTATCTCCCGCTGAGTTAAGGCGTCCGTAGGTTTCATAAGCCACGGTGATGGGTCCTAGCTTCTTCCCGCACTCCAGGACCAGTTCTTGAGGGGGCGCAGCAAAGGAGTAATATTGAGTCTTCACCAGCCCAACATCCGGCACTTTCTTCACCTTTTTCTCCATCGAGGTGGAGGTAGAGTTACACCACGGCCTTAGACAAGGCCTGATCCAGGTCGGCCATGAGATCTTCCGGGTCCTCTAGGCCGATGGACAAACGGACCAGGTCTTCCGTTACTCCGCTGGCCAATTGCTCCTCGGCGGTAAGCTGCTGGTGGGTGGTGCTGGCCGGGTGGATGACCAGAGATTTGGCATCTCCGACGTTGGCCAGCAACGAAAAGAGCTTTAGATTATCGATAAATCGCCGCCCGGCTTCCTTTCCGCCCCGGATGCCGAAGGTGACGATGGCCCCGGCTCCCCGGGGTAGATACTTTTGGGCCCGGGGGAAGCTGGGGTGCCCGGGTAAACCGGGATAACTAACCCAGGCCACCTTGGGGTGCTCCTGCAACCAGCGGGCAATCTGCAGGGCGCTGTTGCTGTGCCGTTCCATCCTCAGGGGCAGGGTTTCCAAGCCCTGAAGGAAGAGAAAGGCGTTAAAGGGGCTTAAGCTGGGCCCCAAATCCCGTAAGAGCTGGGTACGCGCCTTAACTATATAGGCCGACGGTCCAAAGGCATCCGCGTAACTTACTCCGTGATAACTGGGATCGGGATCCACCAGCTCAGGGAACTTCCCGTTGCGCCAATCGAACTTACCCGAGTCCACGATAACGCCTCCGATGCTGGTGCCGTGGCCGCCTATGAACTTGGTGGCCGAGTGAACCACTATATCGGCGCCATGCTCAAAGGGCCGGCAGAGGTAGGGTGTTGCAAAGGTGTTGTCCACGATCAGGGGTATACCGGCCTCGTGGGCTACGGCCGCCACCCCTTCCAGATCCGGGACGTCCAGTTTAGGATTGCCGATAGTCTCTACATAGACCGCCCTGGTCCGCTCGTTAATGGCCCGGCGAAGGTCTTCGGGATCGGCGGCATCCACAAAGCGGACCCTGATGCCTAATTTGGAGAGCGTAACATTAAAGAGGTTATAAGTACCGCCATAAAGGCTGCTAGAAGAAACGATCTCCTGCCCGGAAGAAGTAATGTTAAGGATGGCCAGGGTTATGGCCGCCTGGCCGGAAGCCGTAGCCAGCGCCCCCACCCCTCCCTCCAGGGCAGCCATCCTCTGCTCAAAAACCTCGGTGGTCGGGTTGCCTATACGGGTGTAGATGTACCCCTCCTCCTGTAAGGCAAAAAGGGAGGCGGCATGGTCGGCATTGCGGAAAAGATATGACGTCGTCTGGTAGATGGGTACGGCGCGGGCACCGGTAACGGGATCGGGTTTTTGGCCGGCGTGTACCGCCAGGGTGGCAAACCGGTAATTTTCCTGCTTCATTTATTTTTCCCCTCTCCTTACTAGGATTTAATTTAGGTACGAAAAAAGCCTCTCCGATAAGAAGAGGCATTTAATTACCCCTCTTATCTCTCAGAGCAAAACGCCCTGCAGGAATTGGCACCTATACCCCTGACTTTCAGGAGCAGGTTGCCGGGTTTCATCGGGCCAGTCCCTCCACCACTCTCGATAAGAGTTGCAGCGCTCTTATTCTTTTGTCGCAAGTCTGTGATATACTATACCGCTTTCCCGGGAGGTTGTCAAGAAAAAAGAAAACGGCGCTGTCACCGGTGACTAAAGTTTTTTATCTATAAGCGCACTTGATTTCCCCTTTAGAGAATTGTCTCCAAAAGGGAATATGAAGGCAAGAACCTGTGAAGTCTCTCCTGGTGCGGAATTTGCCTGCGGCTTCCGGGAAAGGCGAGAATTCCGTGGAAAAACTGTGCACCTAAACAAAAGAAAACCGGCCGTAAGAACCGGTTTCCTGGTTTGAGCGTTGTACGGCGAGGGGGATTTCGAGGTTTAGATAATAATACAAATAAGCCCCCCGCCACCCTCGTTGACAATCCGCTCTACCGTCTCCTGCAGTTTCAGCTGGGCGTTTTCCGGCATGCGATAGAGCTTGCTCTGGATGCCCTCTCTCACCAGTTCACTTAAGGACTTACCAAAGATGTTGGTCTGCCACAGGCTCTGGGGATTCTCTTCAAATTCCTCCATGATATACTTTACTAGGTCCTCGCACTGTTTTTCGGTGCCGATGAGGGGGGTTACTTCCGTGGTTATGTTGGCCCGGATGAAATGGTAGGAAGGGGCCATGGCCTTCAACTTGACCCCGAAACGCCCTCCCTGCTTGATGAGTTCGGGCTCCGCCAGCTCCATTTCATCCTCCGTAGGGGTAACCATGCCGTAGCCGGTGTTGCGGACCTCCTGGATGCCGTAGGCGAATTTGTCCCACTCCCGTTTAATGGCGGCCAGGTCCCGCAGCCACCGGAGGAGCTCTTTGTCGTTATTGATGTCCAAGCCGGTAACTTCTTGAACGATCTGGTGGAAGAGGCCTTCCTTCACAGACATGTCTATATGGGCCGTCCCGGTGCCCAAATCCATATCCCGCAGGGTAACGCGGGAAGCGTGGCTGAAGCCCATAAGCTGTCGCACGGCATCGTCTATATCCCGGAGGCGTTTCACCTTGCCGACGGCATCGCGGACCGCCTCTTCCAACTGCTGGCGCAGCCAGTGGCTGCCATCCAATTCCTCGATCCAGGGGGGCACGTTGATGTTGACTTCGGCCACCGGGAATTCGTACAGGGCTTCTTCCAGGATATTCAACAGGTCTTCTTCCTCCAGGTGGAGGCAATCCACCGGCAAAACGGGGACGTTATACTCTGCCTCCAGCTGCCCGGCCAGGCTGATAGTCTCTTCATCTAAAGGATGGACGGAATTGAGCAGGACCACAAAGGGCTTACCCAGCTCCTTGAGCTCCCACACCACCCGCTCTTCTGCATCTACATAGTTCTCCCGCGGCATCTGGGTAATGCTGCCGTCGGTAGTTACCACAATACCTATGGTGGCGTGATCGGCAATGACCTTGCGCGTCCCGATTTCAGCCGCTTCCTGAAAGGGTATCTCATGCTCGAACCAGGGTGTACGCACCATGCGCGGCCCCTGGGCTCCTTCGTATCCCTGGGCTCCTTCCACCGTATAGCCGACGCAATCCACCAGCCGCACCCGCATTTTGAGCCCTTCACGTACCGTAATTTCCACTGCTTCCTGGGGGATGAATTTGGGTTCGGTGGTCATGATCATGCGCCCGGCGCCGCTCTGTGGCAGTTCGTCCTTGGCCCGGTCTCGTTCGTTGGGATTCTTAATGTGGGGCAAAACCATTTTGTCCATAAACTTGGTTATAAAGGTCGATTTGCCCGTACGCACCGGTCCCACGACCCCTAGATAAATCTCGCCGCCGGTGCGTTCAGCTATATCGCGGAAGATATCCCTGTTATCCACCCTTCTCCCTCCCCAAGCCTGGAATTTCTACCGCCCCTCCTGGCATGTATTAACAATACATATATATGCCCAAGCTTGAGGATTATTACCTGCAGGGTGGCTGTTAATCGCTCCATCCTGCGCCCAAAAAGTTGGTTTCCATGGTGGGCTTCCGTTCCATAAGGGCCCCTACACATTCACGGGCAGGCTTGCCGTTGTAAAGGACCTGGTACACCTCCTCGGTGACGGGCATCGGCACCCCCAACTGGTGGGCCAGCCGCCGGGCCGCGGCAGTGGTCCGCACCCCCTCTACGACCATACCCACCTGGGCCAAAACCTCTTCCAGGGGGAGCCCCCGGCCCAGGCCGATGCCGGCCTGGCGGTTCCGGCTGTACATACTGGAACACGTGACGATCAGGTCGCCGAGTCCGGCCAGTCCCGCAAAGGTGAGGGGGCTGGCTCCCATGGCCACCCCCAGCCTGGCTATTTCGGCCAAGCCCCGGGTCATGAGGGCGGCCCTGGCATTGTCGCCCAATCCCAGCCCGTCGGACATACCTGTGGCCAGGGCGATGATGTTTTTTAAAGCACCGCCCAATTCGACCCCCACCAGGTCAGGATTGGTGTACACGCGAAAGGAAGGCCCCATAAAAATATTCTGGACGTATTCTGCAATTTTCCGGCGCTCGGCGGCCACCACCACGGTGGTAGGCAGGCCCCGGCCTACTTCTTCCGCATGGCTGGGGCCGGAAAGCACTGCCAGGGTATTTAAACCTTCTTCCTTCAGTACCTGGGAAAGCCGCAGCCCGCTGTCCAGTTCCAGGCCTTTAGCGGTATTCACCACCACAGTTTCGGGTTTGAGATGGGGTTTCACCAGGCGGGCCGTTTCCCGAACGGCCTGAGAGGGTACGCTGAAGACCACCACGTCCGTCCCATCTAGAGCCCGGGCCAAATCGGTTTCTACGACCAAAGTGGCCGGCAGGATGACCCCGGGGAGGTAATCAGTATTTTCTTGCTTCTCGCGGATGCGGCGGGCTACCTCGGACCTGCGCGCCCAAAGGACCACCCGATAACCCTTCCGCACCAGCAACGCGGCCAGGGCGGTCCCCCAACTGCCGGCTCCCAGCACCGTCAATTTAAGATCCATTTTAACTCCGCTCCCCTATTTTGGGCTCCCGGCCGGCAAGCAAGCGCTTGATGTTGGGCCTGTGGCGGTAAATAATAATGCCCGCTGCCACCAGGGTAAAGAGAAAATAAGGCAAGGGCCCGCGGAGGAGCAGCAAGATCACCGGTGCCGAGGCGGCAGCCACCACCGAACTCAAGGATACGTAGCGGGTGATCAAGAGCACCAATAACCAAACGAGGAAAGCCCAAAAGAGGGCGTAAGGAGCCAGGCCCAGAAATACGCCGGCGGCGGTGGCCACCCCGCGGCCACCCTGGAAGGCCAGGAAAACCGACCAGTTATGGCCGGCCATGGCCGCCATCCCCGCCAGGACCGCCATCCAGTCTCCGCCCACCGCCCGGCCCAAGAGAACCGGAATAGTGCCCTTCAACACGTCTACGGCCAGAACTGCCAGGCCCGGTCCGGTGCCCATGGTGCGAAAGGCATTGGTGGCGCCTATATTCCCGCTCCCCCGGCGGCGTATGTCAAAGCCCTTAAGGTATCTGGCCACCACATAGGCCGTGGGTAAGGAACCCAACAAGTAAGATCCCAGCAAAACGAGTAAACCTTTCATATGTCCCTTCCTCCTTTCCGGGCACGGAAGATAAGTTTAAGGGGGGTCCCTTGAAAGCCGAAGGCCCGGCGCAGCTGATTCTCCAAATAGCGGCGGTAGGAAAAATGGATGGCATCCGGGTCGCTGGCAAAAAAGACGAAGGTGGGCGGCTGCACGTCTACCTGCGTGGCGTAATAAATTTTGACCGGCCGGCCCTTAACGGTAGGCGGGGGCGTAAGCAGGACGCTTTCCCGGACCACAACATTGAGGACTGCGGTGCTTATCCGTCTCCTGGCCTGGGCGACGGCCTCATCCACGGCCGGGAGGATCTCCCTGACCCGCCGGCCGGTAAGGGCGGATACAAAGAGTAGGGGAGCATAATCCATAAAAGACAATTCCTGCCGCAGAGCCCTCCCATAGGCATCCGAAGTCGTACCATCCTTGACTACTAGATCCCACTTGTTTACTACTATTATAGCTGCTTTACCCCTCCCATGAGCGTAGCCGCCGATTCTTTTGTCTTGGGCCGTCGCCCCCTCGGTAGCATCCAGCACCAGTAACACCACGTCCGCCCTGTCGATGGCCCGGAAGGCCCGCTGTACACTGTAAAGCTCCGTAGATTCCGCTATCCGGCTCTTCCTCCGTATACCTGCCGTATCTATCAATACATACTCTTTTCCCGCCACTTCAAAATAAGTATCCACGGCATCTCTAGTGGTGCCGGGAGTAGCGCTGACAATCACCCGTTCCTGCCCCAAAAGCCGGTTAACCAGGGAAGACTTCCCTACATTGGGCCGCCCCACTATGGCCACCCTTGTACCTTGTCGCTCCTCTTCCCCGGCCTCCGGGGGCAACAGTTCCACCACTTTATCCAGAAGGTCTCCTACATTAAACCCGTGGGCCGCCGAAATGGGAAAGGGATCGCCCAGCCCCAGCCGGTAGAATTCGTGCAAAAGGGAAGGGTCCCGGAAATCCTCTACCTTGTTGGCTACCAAAATAACAGGCCTTTCTGCGCGGCGCAGGATGTCGGCGATGACCAAATCATCCGACGTAAGTCCCTGGCGGGCGTCGACCAGAAACAAGATCACCGCCGCCTCGGCCATGGCCTGCTCGGCGTGCCTCCTCACCTCGGCCTCCAGTCCTTCGGGAACATCCGTGATGCCCCCGGTATCCACCACGGTAAACTCGCGGCCCCGCCAATCGGTGTCCCGGTACAAGCGGTCCCGGGTAACGCCCGGCACGTTTTCCACAATAGCTACCCGCCCGCCCACCAAGCGGTTAAACAGGGTAGACTTGCCTACGTTAGGCCGACCTACTATGGCCACTACCGGCTTCTTCACCACATTACCCCCCCACAAGGTGACCTACCCCTAGGGCAATCTTGGCCAAGAGGGTGGAGGCCTCACCCGAGCAAGGCCCGGGCCAAGGCCGCTCCGCCGGTGGGAACTACTTCTATCTCCCGGTCCAGCCGCAACCGGAGATCTTCCACCGTCCAGTCGTCTAAAAAAACCTGGTCATCTTTTCTCAGCATGACGTCGGGAAGGAGTATCCTTTCCCCCGGCGCCACATCTGCTTCCCTTAAGCCGCGCGCCAGGTCTTGCCCGGTGAGAAGCCCGGCCACCGTAACCTGGGGGCCGAAGAACGAATTGCTTATACCCACAACCCTGGCCTCCAGGCCGGGCATCCTGGCCTTTGCCGCCTTTACCAGCTCCTCCAGGACGGGAGCCGCCAGCCGGCCTGTGGCTATTACCGCCCTTGTCTTTTCCCCCTCCCGCCCGCAGGTTTTCAAGGTTTTATGCTTGGCTGCTAGTTCCCGGTGAAACTCATCTATAAATATGCGGGTTAAACCTATCCCGTTCTCCTCCTGGGGAAAGCCATCGTAGGCCGGAGCCTCGGGTAAGGGCCGACCGCCCAAAATATAGAATTCGTCGGCTGCGTAGACCAGACCGCGGCCGAAGCGGGAACGGAATTCCCTCTGCCAGTCCTCAATCTGCCCTATTATCGCCCGGGCTTCTTCGGCGCTATATCGCCGGAGAGGATACAGTTTCTCCCGGTAGGCGGTCAGGCCGACCGGCACCACGCCTATGGAGCCCAGGGCCGGGAAAAAATCGGCCAGGTCGGATAAAGTCCTGTCCAGCTCCTTCCCGTCGTTCACACCGGGACAGAGGACGATCTGGGTATGGAACTCTATACCCCCTTCCTGCAGCCGGGTGAGGTGTTCGAGGATATTTCCGGCCTTCCCATTGCCGAGCAAC
Organism: Peptococcaceae bacterium; assembly: GCA_003509545.1. Lineage (GTDB taxonomy): Bacteria > Bacillota > DSM-521 > Neomoorellales > Neomoorellaceae > UBA12545. The sequence continues at coordinate 13,989 of DOLC01000008.1, read as the reverse complement.
CCGGCCCGCAGGACCGGGTTGGTAGTGTGCACCGATATATACAAGGGACTCAGGCGCTGGCGGAAGATGCGCTCCCAGTCCTCCTCCCGCAGATTGGTGAGGGTTATGAAGTTGCCGTGCAGAAAGGAGAACCGGTAGTCGTCGTCCTTAAGGTACAGGGTGGAACGCAAACCCGGGGGCATTTGGTCCACAAAGCAGAAGAGGCATTTGTTGTTGCACCGCCGCATTCCGTCAAAGGCGGCTTCGGCGAACTCCAGCCCCAGGTCTTCCCCGTAATCCTTTTCGATCTCCACAACCCACCGTTCTCCGCCGGCTTTGATAACCTCCACCACCAGGCTTTCATCGGCCGTTAAATACCGGTAGGCGATAATATCCTCCACTTCCTCGCCGTTAACAGAAACCAATACATCCCCGGCCTTCAGCCCTATTTGGGCAGCTATACTGCCGGGAGTCACTGCTGCGATTGTCGCACCCCGCGTCTTCGGCAAGATTCCTTCGCTCCTTCGGTTTTTCGCCCCCATTATCCAATATTTTACCGGTAGCGTCAAGGTTTAAACCGGCTTAAGGGTCGGCCTTTCCGGGTTCCATCCCCCAGCCCCCATCTCCGTCCTTCGCTCGGCTTACCCACCTTGAAAGGCCCCGCCAGCTCCTTCGGAGGCCCCAATACATGAGAAGGTAGGACTTAAGACGCCAACCCCAAAAAACAAGGGAAGAAACGCGTCCCCCTGCCTCCATCACCTTAACGGCTTCCCCGGGCAAACCCCACAGGGCGAGGAAGCTGGTTGTAATTTGGCCGGCCAGCTTGCCGTGGGGGCCCACGGCCGCATAATATATCGGGCGGCCGGCGGAATCCCGCCCGGCAAAAAAAAGCTTGCCCCTCTCCCGGTTTAGCTTAAGCCCGGGCAGGGCAAGGAATTCTTCCCAGGGGGGACACCGATCCGGCGGTAATTGTTCCAGGTGCAGGGCCGCCGCCAGGGCGGCCGTCGTCCCGGTGGGACAAATATATAGGAAAATCACCGGTCTGCCTGCCATAACGGCCGATTTTCCCTTACAAAGGCTGCCAGGCGGGCAAAAATACGTCTCAGCCCCCATATTACCAGGGGGCGCCCTATGGAGGTGATACCCATCCTCCGGGACAGAAAGCCGCCCACGGCCAGAGGCCAGTTGACCAGGGGAGCGGTATCGAGGAGCAGAACCTCTTCCCTCGGCAGGTCCAGGGCCCGGATTAAATCTACGATCAGGTTGTCAAAGGTTTCCCCCATACTCCTCTTTCCCACTACATAAATTTCGTTGCGGTATTCATCGCGGCCCAGGAACAGAATCCAGCCCTCCATCCCCCGGGGGCGGCGGTCGAAATAAGGAAGGGACTGCAGCTCGCGGCCGGAGGGCAACCGGTTCGGGTCGAGCCGGCCGAGGTGGAGGGCGGCCGCCACTACAGATGAATGAGTTCCGCCATAGCAATGATAGATTATCTTCATTTTTAGCCAGGGTGCACCCTTAGTGCCGCACGATTATCAGGACACCGTTTTCCAGATCATGGGCCATGGCATCCAGGGCCCGGCTGAGGGTGAGCCCCAGTTTCTGCCGTTCGTCCTCGTTTTCGACGAAAAATACGGGGGCTCCCCCGCCGGCCACTTTATCCCTGGCCTCCAGTAGGGCGATCACGGCCAGGATGCTGCCCCGCAATTCCCCCAAGGCCGGCTTTCCTCCTTCTTCGTCCTAATCGGCCGCCGCCCTCCCCACCCGGCTTTTCAAGGGGCGGGTAACGGCGCTCTCCAGTACCGGCGTCATGCGCACGGCCTCCAGCAGGCACTCCATGTCCGGTTCGTTCGGCAAGATGTAAAGGACGAGCTCCCCGGTATCGATTTTCTTGCGTATAATGGGGGTCCACTCTTGTTCTCCGATGTCCAGTTTGGTGCCCAAAAGGGTGGCCACGGTGTGAAGTATGGCCTGCCTCTGTCCCGCATCGTGGAGGACGGCCCGGGCGTCATCGTTTTTGGGTTTGATTACGGCGGCCAAACCCTCCCGCAGGATTTTCTCCCTCGATTGTCGGAGACCCACGTTCATGAGGACAACGCCGTTGACGGTTAGAAAGGGTCCCCGGAAGGTTATTTCTGCCGGCTCCACTACGGCGATTTCCCCCAGGTACTGTCCCCTTTTAAGGTGCCCGCTTATATGGGTCAGCAGGAGAGCCAGGGCAAGACCTATGGACCAGTGGGAGTAAAAGGCCGCCAAACTGGCGCCGAGGGAGGTAAACATAACGAGATAATTGCGGGACTCGAAAACCCGGGCTATACCCTCGATGTAATCGCGACCCCGGGGTACCAGTTCCCTCTCTTCCAGTTCGGCCAGGGACTGGCGTTCCAGGTTGCGTATCTCCCGGAACTGCTGGGCTACCAAGGCTAGAAAGGTTATCGCGGTATACTCCCTGGCCGCCAGGGCCGGAACGGCCACGGCTCCGATTAAAGAGGCTATGGCGGCCAGAGAAAGGTGGGTTACCACGCTATGGGGATAGCCGGGATAGCGCCGGTAGTCGCTCTTCAAAAGATAAAGACGGCAGAGTAAACCGGCCGTCAGGCCGGTGAGTAAAGTTTGCGTTAAGACATCCATAAATCAATCTTTTTGCCAATCTTTCCTTTCGTCGTTGGAGGGCAGTTTTTCGGCCGGCACAATACTCTTATCTAGTACCTTCCGCGTGTTCCCGTCCGGCCTCCCGCCCGATCCTCTCGGCCTGGCCCGCCCCTGGCCGAGTAGGTTCATCCATTCTACCGAGGTATATTGGCGCAGCCGGGCCAGGGCCTTATCCCACCCTCCCGAACTTAATACCAGGAAGGCTAGTCCGCCGAGGATAAAGGCCAGGACGACAAAGGCCACGCCCTTCCAGTCCCCGACCGTACCCGCAGCCGCCGGCCCTGCCGGGGGTGAAATACCCAATACAGTGGGTATAACTTCGGCCAGGAGGCCCGCTCCCCGTTGGGCTTCCTCCCGGCTATTGGTATGGGTGCCTATTTCTAAGAGGAGGGCCCGGGGGGAGAGATCCTGATTGTAACTTCCTGCGCCGATAAATATTCCTCTGATTAAACCCGGATGCTTGGCATCGGCGGCGGCTTTGATTTTTTTGGCAAAGTCCAGGTTGGCGTTCATATTTTGGTTCTCACGGCCGACTACCAGACGGATTTTGCTGAAGCTTTCACCGGCCACTACCTGCCTGTAGAAATCGGAGTCCGGCACCCCGTCGCGGTGGATGTCGAAAAGGGCTGCAGGCCCTTTCTGCAAGAGCTGAGCCGCGGTGCGACGGGAGCGCTTGTAGGAGTTGTTGTCGTGGGGCTCGTGGGCGGACACATCGTGGTATACGTTTACCCCCAGGCTCCGCAATTTCCCGGCGAAAACCTGGCCTACCTTGAGGATACCTCCTTGCCCGGGGATGCTCTCCGTGCCATCGGTGGGTATATAAGATTCATCAGTATGGGTATGGTAAATGGCCACAAGATTCTTGGCGCCTCCGGCCTGGGCGGGGGTGGCCATGTCCGGTGCCTCGGAGAAGGACGGCCCTTCCAGTACCACATCTTCCCGGCCTATACGGGTACAAATGGCCAAGTCCCCTCGTATCTCCGTGACCCGGTAGCGGTAATTGTCAGCGGCTATGAATTCGTCATCTTTATAGACGGGACGGGCCATCTTGTCCAGCACCCGCCCTTCCTCGTCCACCAAGGTTGTATAGGTGCCGACGGTATGCTCCTTAGGGTCTAGCCCGCCCAGGCTGAAGGCCGGAAGCGGGTTCCAGCCGGTGATGCGCGCTCTGTAAGTTAAGGTCGACGCCAGGATGGCGGCCAGCAACAGGCTCAAGGACACCAGTACGGCGGCTCTTTTATTCATCCCTATCGCTCCTTTTTTCCTCCGGTAAGACCTTCTTGGCCGTTTTCAGGCGCAGGCCCTCCAAAAGAGATCGCGGTCTTCCTTCTACTTCCGGCCCCCCCTGGAGGCGCTCCCGCCCCTCTCCAATAAATTCGGCCAGAAGGACGGCTACAATACCGGACAGCAGGCTGACATCCAGGATACCGGCTCCTCCTACCGCCACCGTGCCCCTTATGCCCGAGGCGGCCAGCATCAAGTAATCGATGAGATCCAGCAGGAGGACCCCCAGTATAGCGGCAACAAAGGCCGCCCGCCGGGACCGGCCCACCAGGTAGGCAGTAACGCCGGCCACCAGGGGATAGTAGTAGAGGGGATCGAGGACGTTCATAGCAAAGTCCCACGGTTCTCTTCCCCGCATAAGCCAGCTGTTCAAGGCGAAAATAACTCCCGCCGTGACGGCCGCCGCGAGGAGCGTCCTCCCAATTTCCTTCCGGGTGCCGCACCGGTACAATACGTAGACCGCCAGGCCCAGGGGGATCAGACCGCCTCCTACGTTAATGGAACTGACGATCCTGCCCCGGGACAGGGGGATGTTGATGAAGCTGCCTACGATAATGGCGGCCAGCAGGGCCAGGGCCGCCCTGTCGCTCAAGTAAAGGCGGTCCAGCACCCTCTGGGCCAGGCCGAAATAAATTAGCAGGAACAAGACTACCAAGACGATAACTCCTAAAGGATAACCGGCCATAAAAAATCTCCCCTTCTCAGCTTTTAGGTTGCACTGAAAAGGGGAGAAATATACTGGAGCAGCGGTTCCTTCCCTAGCGTCGGGCCAAGGGGGCTGGATCTATACCCCTGGCTTCCAGCCACTCCCGGGCGCGGCCCGTCACGATCACCGGCCCGTCCTTGAGTTCCTGTATGTTACGGGCTCCGCACATGAGGCAAAAGTTGCGGAGGTCTTCTTTCCACCGCTCAATCTCGGCCACCAATCCTTCCTCGCCCTCTTCCAGACACACCTTGAGGAAGTATCCCGCCACCCCCACCAGGCTTGCCCCCAGGGCTAGGGCCTTGGCCGCCTCCAAAGGGCTCTCTATGCCGCCGGTGGCCGTGATCTCCAGGGGAAGGCCGGAGGTCGCCACCTCTATGAGGCTTATGGCTGTGGGCAGGCCCCAACAGGAGTAAAGGCTCTTATCCCTTCCGGCGCGCCGGCTTTCGATGGCGGCAAAGTTGGTACCGCCGCCCCCGCCGATATCCAGGCGCCGCACTCCGCAGCCATAGAGGGCCACGGCTGCTTCCCGGGAAAGGCCGTTGCCCACTTCTTTGACTATTACCGGTACCGAAAGTCCCGACGCCACTTCGCGTATACGTTGCCGGTAGTGGCTGAAGTCCCGGTCTCCCTCGGGCATTAAAAGTTCCTGTACCACATTAAGGTGGAGCTGTAACCCGTCGGCATCGATCATCTCCACGGCCCTGAACGCCTCATCCAGGGAGGCGGCGGCGCTCACATTGGCCAGGATAACCCCGCCCGGGTTTTCCCGCCTGACTATGCTAAAGGTTTCCCGGCACTTCGGGGCTTCCAGGGCAATGTGCTGGGAGCCGACGGCCATGGCCACCCCCGTCCTGGCCGCCGCCCGGGCCAAAATACGGTTGATCTCCAGGCTGGCGGGCGTTCCACCCGTCATGGCGTTAATAATAAAAGGGGCGGCCAGGGTCTTCCCCAGCCACCGGACGGATAGATCGACATCCTTGAGATCAAATTCCGGCAATGCCTGGTGCACCAGATAAACCTCATCGAAGGCGTTGGATTGCGCACCCCAGCCCTCCCGGTACAACCGGAGGTGGTCGAGCTTGCGCCGGAATCTCTCGTTATTGTGTTCCGAAGATGTCACCAAACAGATCCCCCAGTTTTACGCCTGTTCCCGTTTCGCCGCCGCCCTCTTCCTGGCGCCTTCCGCCGGGTCGGGGATTCTCCTGCCGGCGTTTTTCCCTCAGGGCCTGCCGCAGGCTGAGGCTCATGCGCTGAGCCTCCTGGTCCACCTTCAGGACCTTCACCGGGATGGTTTGTCCTATACTTACTACTTCTTCAGGCCTTTCTACGTGGTAATCGGCCAGCTGGGAGATATGGACCAGGCCCTCAACGCCCGGTTCTACTTCCACGAAGACGCCGAAGGGCGCAAAACGTAAAACCTTGCCCTCAACGATACTGCCCACCGGGTAATGTTCTTCTGCGGTATCCCAGGGATTGGGCAGTAGCTGTTTGCGGCCGAGGGAAACTTTCCCCTCCTCCCGATTGACTCCCAGCACCTTGACCTCTATCTCCTGGCCTTCGCTGAGGACATCCTGGGGATGCTCCACCCGTCCCCACGACAGTTCGGAAACGTGGAGCAGGCCGTCCACCCCTCCCAGGTCTACAAAGGCCCCAAAGTTAGTCAAGCGCCGCACGATACCCTTCCTCACCTGACCCGGCTCCAGGCTTTCCCAGGTGGCCTGGCGCTGTTTCTCATACTCCTCTTCCAGGATGGCCCTCTGGGACAGGACCAATTTATTCTTCGCCCGGTCGAGCTCGATGACCCGCAGGCGGAGTTTTCTGCCCACATATGCATTCAGATCCTCCACGTAACCGCGCTCCACGAGGGAAGCCGGCACAAAGCCCCGGGCACCCACATCTACCAAGAGCCCGCCCTTCACCACTCCGGTAACCTCGCCCTCGATTTCCTCTCCGCTGGCAAAGGCGGCCTCCAGCCTGTCCCAAGTCGCACGGCGGTCTGCCCGCTTTTTGGACAGCAAGGGGTTCCCCTCCTCGTTTTCCGGCCGCAACACCATGACCTGGACCTCCTGGCCCACGGACACCACCTCGGAGGGATCGGTAAAGGGCCGGTAAGACAGCTCGTTCAAGGGGATTACCCCCTCGGCCTTAGCCCCTACATCCACCAGGACCTCGTTGTCCCGTATCTGGACCACCGTGCCGGTTACGATACTCCCGCGGCGCAGCCTGGGCAGACCCTTTTCCATCTGCTCGGCGGTCATTTCCTGGTCAGCGGGCGTCTCCTCAGGGGCCGGCGCCTCCGGCCGGTTGGCTTCCTCCTGGGCTTCTGGCACCTCGCCGCCTTCCGGGGCCTTTTCTTCTTCCAGAACTTGGACCTGCTCTTTTTCCAGCATGTTCACAACCTCCTCAATAATCCACGCCGGAGTCGAGGCTCCGGCGGTAACGCCCACCCGTCGGACGTCTTTAAACCACCGGGAATCCATCTCTCCGGCCTGCTCCACATGGTAGGTGGGCGTCCCTGTCTGCCGGCAAAGTTCTGCGAGACGGCGGGTGTTGGCGCTGTCTTTTCCCCCTACTACTACCATTACTTCCACCTGGCGGGCCACTTCCACGGCCGCTTCCTGCCGCCGCCTGGTAGCATCGCAAATGGTGTTGTGCACGACGACCTCGCCGGAGATAGGGCGTAAAACCTCGACCACCTCTTCCAAGGTGGCCCGCGATTGGGTGGTTTGGGCGAGTACCGCCCGCCGCGGATGCCAGGACAAACCCGTGGCTTCGGCAGCCGAAGGCACCACAACCGCCTTGCCCTTGGCCCACTCTACCAGTCCCCTGACCTCGGCATGTTCCGGCTCGCCGACTATGATTACTTCAAAACCAGCATCGGCAAGCTCCGCGGCCAATTTCTGGGCCCTCCGCACGAAGGGACAGGTAGCATCGATTACTCTTAACCCCCTGCGGCCGGCCTCCTCTATAACCTGGGGCGGCACCCCGTGGGAGCGCAACAGCACTGCCCCTTCTGTAACTTCTTCCAGGGTAGCCACCGGTCGCACTCCCTCAGCCGCCAGGGCTTCCACTACCTGCCGGTTATGGATTAAGGGCCCCAGAGAAGCCACTGGCTTTGGAGCTCCCTCCGCCATTTTCACGGCCCGCGCGACACCGGAACAAAACCCCGCATAGTCGGCGACGATCACATCCACCGGGTCATCTTCTCCTCAAATAACGTTAATAAGAGTTCGCGAAAAATCGGCTAATTCCTCCCTGCAGGACGAAAATCCTATGCCTCCTCCAGCAATTTAGCCAAGGCATCCCTGGCCGTACCGGTTAATTCGTCCACCTCCTGGGGGCTGTAACGGCCGCTGTGCCGGGGAAACAAAGGAGGACCGATGATAACATGAAAGGGGTGAAACCATCCCCGGCGAAAAACTCTGTCGGTATTCTTAAGGGCCACAGGAACCAGGGGGGCACCGGTCTTGAGGGCCAAAAGGGCCGCCCCGCCGTAAAACCGGCCGAGCTCGCCCGTCCGAACCCGCGTACCCTCGGGGAACATCCCGATCACCTGATCTTGACGCAGCATCTCTAAACTGGCCTGGAGGGCTGCCCGATCGGATCGTCCCCGTTTGACGGGAAAGGCGCCTAAGGCCCGCAGCAGGGCTCCCAGCCCGGGTATTTTAAAGAGCTCTTCCTTGGCCATAAACCGCACCTGCCGCGGAACCGCCACCCCCACCGCTACCGGGTCCCACAGAGAACGGTGGTTGGCTACCACAATGGCCGGTCCCTCCCGGGGAAAAAGCTCTTGACCCCGCACCTGCCAGCGGCAGATGAAACGAAAAAAAAGGAAACACACGAACTTGGCAAAGCGGTAAAACAAGGCGGAGTCATATCCCTCCTTAGGAAGTTTGCCTAATTATACATAGAATATGTGCAGTTACTTCCTCCGGTGAAAGGTCGGTAGTATCGATAACCACGGCATCCGGCGCCGGCCTCAAAGGAGCCACCGGACGCCGGCTGTCCCGCCGGTCCCGCTCGGCGATCTCTTCTTTCACTTGTTCTAACGTAACTCCCTTGCCCTGGCTCACCAGTTCCCTCCACCGCCGCCTGGCCCGCTCTTCCAGGGAAGCGGTTAAAAAAAACTTGTAGGCGGCCTCCGGCAGCACATGGGTACCGATATCTCTGCCGTCCATCACTACTCCTCCGCCGGCGGCCATCTTTCTCTGATGTTTGACCAGCTCTCGCCGCACGCCGGGTACAGCGGCCACCCGGGAAACCGTCTGGGAAACTTCAGGGCTGCGGATCTGCCTTGTTACGTCCCTTCCGTCGCAAAATACCGCCGTGACCCCCGAAGCCAGGGGTTTAAGCTCCAGGGAAGTGCTCGCCGCCAGGGCGGACAAACCTTCTTCGTCGGACAGGTCGAGGCCCTGAGAGAGGGCCTTCCAGGTAAGGGCGCGGTACATAGCCCCGGTGTCGATATATAAATAGCCCAGCTTTTCCGCCACCTGCCGGGCTACCGTACTTTTTCCCGCTCCAGCGGGCCCATCTATAGCTATATTGTCCCTCACTTGAGCAAAGCCTCCAGATCCGACATAAAACCGGGATAGGAAACGGCCATACATTCCGCCCCGCGGACAACCGTTTCGCCCTCGGCGATAAGCCCCGCCACAACTAGGGCCATGGCCAAACGGTGGTCCCCATGGCTGTCCACCACCGCCCCGTGCAGGGTACCCCCCTCTAGAATCATCCCGTCGGGCAAGGTTTCTATGCGGGCCCCCATTTTGCGCAGTTCCATGGCCAAGGTGGCGATACGGTCGCTTTCCTTGACCTTCAACTCGGCGGCATCCTGGATCACCGTCTGGCCCTCGGCCACCGCAGCCGCCACGGCCAGGACGGGTATCTCATCTATCAGGCGCGGTATAAGGGGGCCTCCGATCTTGGTTCCTCGCAGGTTACTGGTCTTGGCGCTTACCACCCCGTAGGGCTCGCCGGCGCTGGTCCCTTCCGGGTAAACCCGGATCTCGGCTCCCATATCGGTAAGTACGGTAAGCAGCCCCGTCCGCGTGCTGTTTAAACCCACGTTGCACACCACTATTTCCGCCCGGGGATGCACGCAAGCGGCCACCAGGAAAAAGGCAGCCGCCGAAAAGTCTCCGGGAATGTGTATTTGAAAAGGCCGTAACCGCTGTCTTCCCCAGAGGCTAATTTTCCAATCTTCTTTCTTTATTTTCACTCCGCAGAATTCCAGCAAGCGCTCGCTATGGTCCCGGGCCGGAACGGGCTCCCTCACTACGGTTTCCCCTTCGGCCGTCAGGCCGGCCAGCAATAGGGCCGACTTTACCTGGGCGCTGGCCACGGGAAGGCTGTAATCAATGGGCCGCAGGCTGCCGCCCTTTATGCTTAAAGGGGCCAGGTTGCCCCCCTCCCGCCCCCAAATCTGGGCTCCCATTTGCCTTAACGGGTCGGCCACTCGGGCCATGGGCCTGCGCCTTAAGGATCTGTCCCCTGTGAGAACCGAATAAAAGGGCTGGCCGGCCAGGACCCCCATGAGAAGCCGCATGGTGGTACCCGAATTTCCGGCATCCAGCACATCTTCCGGCTCCCTTAAGCCCTCCGGTCCCTGTCCCCGGATCCTGAGGCTGCCCTCACCGCGCCTCTCTATTTCAACCCCCAGGCCTTCCAGGCAGCGGAGGGTACTCCGGCAGTCGTCGGCTTCCAGGAAACCGGTTACCTCCGAAATTCCATCGGCCAGAGCGGCAAAAATGGCAGCCCGGTGGGAAATGGATTTGTCCCCCGGCGGAGTAATTTCGCCCTTTAGAGCCCGTGTGGGCCTCACCCTTAGGTCCAACCTGTTTTCCTCCCCGACACCAAAGTTAGCAAGAAAGCCGCGACCTGTCAAGGTCAAGGTTTGGCCGAAGCTCAAAGTTCTTCCGCCGCTCCCCTCCTCAAGGGGCCTTTGTCCGTGCGACCCACCGCCTAGGCATCCCGCCGGCGGGCCGTAACGCCGTGGCGGTGTAACACGGCCAGGGCTTCCTCAGCAGCGGCCTGATCCGTGAAGGCCAGGCGGATGGTGCCCCCTTCTCCCTCCCTCACCCGCAAGATTTCAATATCGTTAATATTAATACCTTCCCTCCCCAGTACCTGGCCTATAAAGCCTAGGACCCCCGGTTTATCGGGAGCGGTAACTACGATTTCGTGGAGGGCCGGCAACAGGCCCTTCTGCTTGCCGGGAATTTGGAGGCGCAGTCGGCGGGCGGCCTCCAACACGCCTTCCAGTCCTTCTCCATCCCTGGCCTTTATTAAATCTTCCAGGGCCTCTATTTCCCGCTGCCACAATTCCAGCACCTCAAGAAGGGCCTCGGCGTTGTTTAAGTATATATCCCGCCACATGACGGGATTTCCCGCGGCCACGCGGGTGGTATCCCGGAAACCGCCGGCCGCCAGCATTAACAGCTCCGGATACTCCCGGGACAGCCTGGAGGCCGCGCCCATAAGGGACACCGCCAACAAGTGGGGCAAATGACTGACGGCGCCTACAATCCGGTCGTGGTCGTCGGCAGAAAGGTGAAGGATCCTGGCTCCCAGGGCTTTAAGGACGGCTTCCAGCCGCCGGAGGGCGTCCCCGTCGGTCTTGGGGGTGGGGGTTAAAACGTAGACGGCGTTCTCGAAGAGGTAGGGATCGGCCGCCCCAATGCCGGCCCGCTCCGAACCGGTCATGGGGTGGCCGCCGATATAATGCGCCCGGCCGGCGAAGATCTCCTCCAGGACGGGCACCAGGCCCCCCTTGGTACTGCCCGTGTCGGTAACCACTGTGCCCGGCTCCACATGGGGGGCTATTTGACCGGCCACGTCGGGCAGCGTGCCTACGGGCAGGGCCAAAAACACCAGTTCGGCGCCTTGAACGGCCTCCGCTAAACCATCGGCTCCGCGGTTTATAGCCCCGACCTCCAGGGCTAATTCCACCGCCCGGCCCTGTCGGTCGTAACCGACGATCTCCCGGGCCACCCCTGCTTTCAGGAGGGCCATCCCCAGGGAGCCGCCCATTAACCCGAGACCTATAATACAAGCCCTTTCGATCATAAGCCTTCAACCTCGTCGTGGCAGGGATAAGAGCCCAGTATTTTGAGGAGGGCCGTGCGGGGCTTGAGTTCCGCCAGCACCCCGGACAGCGGTTCTAATTGGGCGTGCCCTTCGCAATCGAGGAAAAAAAGATACTCGCCCAGCTCCTTCTTGGTCGGGCGAGACTCTATACGGGTCAGGTTAATGCCGGCTTCGGCGAAATAGCGCAACACCTCGTAGAGGCCGCCGGGACGGTTCTCCGGCACGGCTAAAACGAGGGAGGTCTTATAGGGGCCGTCCCCGTGGAGGGCCTCACGGCCGATTACGACGAAGCGGGTTTTATTGCCGGGATGGTCTTCGATGGCCCTGTAGAGAACCGGGACGCGGTACAGGGCGGCGGCGAAAAGGGAACCAACGGCCGCCCTTTCCTCCCGATCGGCCGCCATCCGCATGGCCTCTGCCGTGCTGTTCACCGTGCGCAAGGGAACCCGGGGCAACTTTTCGGCCAGGAAGCGACGGCACTGGGCCAAGGCGTGGGGATGGGACCATACCTCTTCTATGCGGTCCAACTGACGCGCCCTGGTGGCCAGGCAGTGGTGGACCTCGAGCACCACCTCACCGATGATGCGGAGCTCAGGTTCCTCCAACAGGAGGTCGAGGGTTAGATTGACGCTCCCCTCGATGGAATTCTCCAGGGGCAGGACCGCCGCTTCACCCTCACCCCGGTGCACCGCCTGGATGACTTCGGGGAGGCTGTCGGCAGGGCGAAAGGCCACGGCCCCTACCCGGCCACCCCAGGCCAGGGCGGCCTGGTGGGAAAAGGTGCCCTCGGGCCCTAAATAGGCTACTGTTTTCATGCTTGCAACCGCGCCAGGCTTCTTCCCAGCACTCTGGCCATGGCGGCCACCTCTCCCACCAAAGCAGAAAACTGCTCGGGCTTAATACTCTGGGGACCGTCGGACAGGGCATTTTCCGGATTGGGATGGACTTCTAGCAACAGCCCGTCGGCTCCCGCGGCCACGGCTGCCCGGGCCAGGGGAAGTACGAGGGCCCTCTTGCCGGTGCCGTGGCTGGGATCCGCTACCACCGGCAAGTGGGAAAGCTGTTTCACCGCAGCTACGGCGCTGAGGTCTAAGGTGTTGCGGGTATAGGTTTCAAAGGTGCGTATGCCCCGCTCGCAAAGAATAACGTTGAAGTTGTCTTCCGCCAAGATGTATTCGGCCGCCAACAGCCATTCCTCTATCGTAGCCGAAAGACCCCGCTTCAACAGTATGGGCTTGCCCAACTTGCCTACCGCCTGCAACAGGGCGAAGTTCTGCATGTTGCGGGAACCGATCTGTAAAACATCGGCCACTTCCGCTACTTCCCTGGCCATAGCCTGGTCGGTCACCTCGGTAACCACGGCCAGGCCCGTCTGCTCCCGGGCTTCGGCCAGAATTTCCAATCCCCGTCGGCCCAGCCCCTGAAACGAATACGGCGAGGTACGGGGCTTGAAGGCGCCGCCCCGCAACATGGTAGCCCCGGCTTCCCGCACCGCGTGGGCCGTTTCCAAGAGCTGTTCCCTGCTTTCCACGGCACACGGACCGGCGATGAGGTGTATCTCAGGCCCGCCGAGCCGAAGCTTCCCTACCTGCACCACCGTATCTTCGGGCTTAAACTCCCGGCCGGCGAGTTTGTAGGGCTTGAGGATGGGAACCACCTTTTCCACTCCCGGCATGGCCTCCAGGGACTGCAACTCCAGGCGGCTCTTGTCCCCAATGGCGCCTATGACGGTGCGCACTACACCGCGGGAAAGGTGGACCTTAAACCCTGCCCCCTCCAGCCTCTTTATTACCGCTTCAATTTCTTCTTCCCGGGCTCCGCCGTGCATTACCACTATCATGGGTTATCCAACCCCCCTCACAGTTTACCTTCCGCATAGTCAGGTAACCGCCAGGAGGTGATAGAAAAAAGCATCACCCCGCCAGGAGTGATGCCCTCTTTGGCTACCCACCCTCCTGCCGTGCTACCGTCCTGCTCTCCTCCGGAGAACTCCGGCTTTTTAAACTACCATCCTACTCCGAAAATAATTTCTCTCCAGGCCGGCATTGTTTTTGCTTGCATGCCGGCCCATTGTTTTCATCCTTCTGCTGGTGCCGTACCAGCGGCATGGATGTCTACCCTACGTTTTAGCTTATCGTAAACTATACCACAGCCACCCCCTCCTGGCAAGGGGTAAAAGGCGCTGGCGCATCCCCGGTTTTGAACCCGGCCTGCTTGGCTTCCGCTCGCGAAGGCCTCCCGAGCGGGCGGGCCTTTTGCTTGGCTCAAGGCTCCGGCAGGCT
>DOLC01000062.1 GCA_003509545.1 Peptococcaceae bacterium | reverse complement strand
TGGCCCTTCCATTATGTCTAAGATTATTGACCTCAGCTACCGGGGACAATGGGGAGCCCTTCTGGAAGGTTCCCTGGAAAGCCACCTCTTTATGGTAGAGATGGTGGTCGGTGTGCTGGTACCCCTTACAATATATTTTACGCCCTCCATTAGGAAAACCTCCTTCGGGTTGGTGGCGGCTTCGGCCCTGGTGGCGGCCGGTGTAGTATTGAACAGGATAAATGTTTCTATCATCGGCATGTTAAGGGCTAACGGGGGGAGTTATTTCCCCTCTTGGATGGAGCTACTGGTCACCTTGGGCTTAATTTCTATAGGAGTATTGGTGTACTGCTTTGTCGTAGAAAATTTTGCCATCCTAACGGCGCGGGAGAAAGGCACAGAAGAAACAGCTGTTCCTGCCTCGGAACCCCGGCTTAAAGGGGTGGCATCCACCCAAGGGAGTTGAACTATGCTCGAAGAGAAGCTCTATAGTCTGCTGACCTGTAATCCGCTGCCGCCGCAGGCCGTAAAACATGGACCGGTTACTCCGGCGCACCTGGAACAGTGGCAAATGGGTATTCCCCTTATACGGCTTACCGCGCCGGAGATAGACCCCCATATATTTGTAGACGTAGCCTATAAGGTCGGCGAGGCCTTCAAGGAGAGTCCTGCAGGCCAGGAGCATGTCCAGCGGGTCCTAGAGGTTATATCCGGCGCAAGGGATACGGTAATATCCGCTCTGTTACAACAGAATGATGCGGCGTTGCTCAGCTTGGCCCCAAAATATCGGTTGCCTGTGGAGGAATTCTTGGCTATCCTGGCCGAAATTTGGAGGCCCTTCATCCGCCTGTACGGGCAGACTATAGGCCCTTCTTTAGATTTGAACCAATGGATGTACGGTTTTTGCCCGGTCTGCGGCGGCGTACCCTATCTGGCATGCCTGAAAGATAATGGGAAACGCCACCTATTTTGCAGCCTTTGCGGTTTTAAATGGCCCTATAAACGCCTGGGTTGTCCTTACTGTGGGAATACCGATCCCCGCAGGATAAGTTTCCTGGAGGTCCGGGACGGTGCTTACCGCCTCTATGTGTGCGACGCTTGTAAGGGTTACCTTAAAGCGGTAGATGAGCGCAAGGCCGGGTATAAAGTGGAGGATCCTCACCGGGTGTATATATCCACCCGGTTTCTTGACGCCTTGGCCCGGGACCAGGGCTATGGAACTTGAGCTACACTATGTTATAGTATAATGTAGCCTGCGCTGGTTGCGAACTCGGGAGTGGGAATCCCCAATGCTGCAAGAACCAACGTACAAGGAATGGGCGGTAACGGCTTGCCAAGAGGGGAACCTCGTCAGAAAAGAAGAAGCGGTTACGGTAGAATTTCCTCTGAGATTGCAAGTAAACGGCCGGCTGCTGGTAAATCTCCTTTGCACCCCTTCGCACTTGGAAGACCTGGTAGTGGGCTTTCTTTACAGCGAGGGACTGATCGCCAATGGAGAAGATATACTGGACCTTAAAATAAAGGACAGCACGGCGGAAGTAAAAGTGCGGGGAGAGACTGTCGCGCCGGAAGGATGGGTCCCCTGGATCGCCACCGGCTGTGGACAGAACGTGGTATGGTCAGGTCCCTTCAGGGGCAACTGCCTGTGGGAGATAAAAATCAGTTCGCCGTTACAGATTCCGCACCAGAGGATCACCCGGCTCATCCAGCTGCTGCAGCGCTCTTCTATTCTCTATCAAAAAACCCGGGGAGTACATGCGGCCGCCTTGGCTACGCCCGAGGAAATACTCCTCCTGCGGGAGGATATAGGACGCCACAATGCTGTGGATAAAATTGTGGGCCATGTCCTCAAGGAAGGCTTAGAGGCCGAGGATAAACTGTTGTTGACTACCGGCCGCATGTCTTCGGAAGTAGTGGTCAAGGCCGCCCGCCTCGGAGTACCCGTACTCGTCTCCCGCTCCGTTCCCTCGGATTATGCCCTCTGGTTGGCCGAGAATTTCGCCATAACCTTAGTAGGCTTTGCCCGGGGGAGAACCTTTAAAATTTACACCCATAATGAGCGTATAGTATAAGAAATGGCGGCGCCCGGCACCCTTGACGCCCACGCAGCGCCGGCCGTCGCCCAAGGAGGGGTAAAGCTTCACCCTGCTCTCGTCCCCCATATCCCTCTAGCTCGGAGGCCACCTGGGGGTCGGCCTGGCCAGAGCGTGGAGGAAATCGGCTGCTGGCGCTGCCCCGGACTGGCCCGGGACCTTGTGCCACGCCGGTTTTTCGCCTGTAGTAGGCACCATCACCACCACCCGGCCGTCGTCTAGGCGGGTGACCCGGCTGGCTGCGGGGTCACTGTTCACTTCCGCGTCCAGCTCTTGGCGTAGTTCAACGTTGGCCACCATGGCCGGGTCCGCCCGCCAGGGCTGGTGCCCGCCTAACTTCCAGGCCAGGTCCTCCGGCTTCACCTCGGCCCCGGTAATCCTCCATCCGTCGCCCTCCTGGGTAAAGGTTAAGTAGCCGCTGTAGTAGACCACGGTCGTCTTCTTCAAGATTATCACCGTTTTGAGCTCCACGAAAAAGCGCTGCTCGGCGGGCGATAGGGCACCGGGGCTCACGTGGCCCGGTGCTTCCCAGAGCTGCAGCACCTACAGGTCGGCCACCGGGTCCAGATGGGAACAGAACTCATCAAAGGGGTATTTCTCCTGTTCACTGAGAATACCTCCCAAGTTATCCCCAAAACCATCCTCATTTCCTGGTCCTGAAGAACAACAGGTATAGCGCGCCAGCGGAGACCACGTCAAGGACGATATGGGGCCTGCCAGCGGCTTTTGTCCAGGGCCTTGCACGATTACTCGTTACTCCCGCTGGCCAGCATCAATATCTATCGGAACCGGTTGCCAGGTTGACCCCCCGTCCGTGGTCCTCCTAACAGTTGCCTCTCTTCTTGATCTATGCTATACCTAAACTATGAAACCTGAACTCGAAGAA
>DOLC01000094.1 GCA_003509545.1 Peptococcaceae bacterium | reverse complement strand
CAGCCCGGGGTTAAATTGCAATCATATTTCCCTTGTGCTAAAATATATACCTAAATTGGACGCAGGGGCAGGGCGAGAGGAGGGCTAACTTTTGAACCGTATTTTCAAGAACCTGGCCGTATACCTGCTGATAGTTCTGCTGGGTGTTTCTATTTTAAGAATATCATCACCGGTAGAGCGGCCGGTGGAAGAACTGAATTTCGCGCGCTTCTACCAGCTGGTGGAACAGGGCCAGGTTCAGGAAGTTACCATTACACCGGAGAGGGATATCTATAAGATAGCGGGGACTTTGAAGGACGGCACCAGGTTTACCGTTAACGTCCTACCTTCCGAAAACCTCATCGACCTCCTGGCCAGCAAAGACGTGCCCACCAAGATGCTGCCCGCCCCCGAGGCGCCCTGGTGGACCAACCTTCTGGGCACCTTCTTACCCGTCCTCTTACTGGTAGGCCTTGTACTATTCATGATGCAGCAGACCCAGGGCGGGGGCTCCCGGGTCATGCAGTTCGGGAGGAGCCGGGCGCGCCTCCACACCCCCGATGACAAGCGAAAGGTCACCTTTGCCGACGTGGCCGGGGCCGAGGAAGTAAAGGAAGAGCTAGAAGAAATAGTAGAGTTCCTCAAAAACCCCCGTAAATTCAACGAACTGGGAGCCCGGATCCCGAAGGGGGTGCTCCTCTACGGGCCCCCCGGCACGGGCAAGACCCTGCTGGCCCGCGCGGTGGCCGGAGAGGCGGGGGTGCCCTTCTTCAGCATAAGCGGCTCCGATTTTGTGGAGATGTTCGTGGGCGTGGGGGCCTCCCGGGTGAGAGACCTCTTCGACCAGGCCAAGAAAAACGCCCCCTGCATAGTATTCATCGACGAGATAGATGCCGTGGGCCGGCAGCGGGGAGCCGGTCTGGGCGGCGGCCACGACGAGCGTGAGCAGACGCTAAACCAGCTCCTGGTGGAGATGGACGGCTTCAGCCCCAACGAAGGGATTATCATCATTGCCGCCACCAACCGGCCGGACATCCTGGACCCCGCCCTTTTGCGGCCGGGGCGCTTCGACCGCCAGATCGTGGTGGACGTGCCAGACGTCAACGGCCGGAAAGAGATCCTCAAGGTCCACGTTCGGGGCAAGCCCCTGGACGCCGATGTGGACCTGGATGTGCTGGCCCGGCGCACCCCCGGTTTCACGGGAGCCGACCTGGCCAATCTGGTGAACGAGGCGGCCCTCCTGGCCGCCCGGCGGGGCAAGAAAAAGATCTCCATGCAGGAGATGGAGGAGGCCATCGAGCGGGTCATCGCCGGGCCGGAGAAGAAATCCAGGGTGATCAGCGACTTCGAAAAGCGGCTGGTAGCCTACCACGAGGCCGGCCATGCCCTGCTGGGGCACTACCTCCCCCATACGGATCCCCTCCATAAGGTTTCCATCATCCCCCGGGGCCGGGCGGGAGGATACACCCTCCTTTTGCCCAAGGAAGACCGGCGGTACATGACCAAGTCCCAGATCCTGGACCAGGTCACCATGCTCCTGGGCGGCCGGGTGGCCGAAGCGCTGGTACTGAACGAAGTGAGCACCGGAGCCCAGAACGACCTGGAAAGGGCCACCGAACTGGTGCGGAAAATGATCACCGAATTCGGCATGTCCGAGGAGCTGGGACCCCTCACCTTCGGCCGCAAGCAGGAGACGGTCTTCCTGGGACGGGATATTGCCCGCGACCGGAATTACAGCGAGGCCGTGGCCTTCTCCATCGACAAGGAAGCCCGCCGCATTATAGACGAATGCTACAACCGGGCGGAAAAGATACTTAAGGACCACATGGAAGAGTTGCACCTGGTGGCCAAGGCCCTCATGGAGAAAGAAACCCTGGAGGCCGAAGAATTCACGGCCATCCTGGAGGAATACAACCGCCGCCGCGAAGGCGGCCCGGAAGAGGCCCCGGCCCCGGCGGCGCCGGCGCCGGTTCTCAACATCAATACCAAACCCACCGGGCAGGACCACAACGTCAAAGATATGCTGCTCAAGCTTACGTACCAGCTATTCTGCTTGAAAGGGGTATGGTAGTGGAGCGCACCTTCAGCATAATCAAGCCCGAGGGAGTGGCCCGCGGGCTGGTGGGAGAAATCATAAGCCGCATCGAGGCCAGAGGCTACCGCATTGTGGCCTTGAAGATGCTGCGCCTTTCGCGGGAAATGGCCGAAAAGCACTACGCCGAGCATCGGGACAAGCCCTTTTTCCCGGAGCTCATCAATCATATAACCTCCGGCCCGGTGGTGGCCATGGTCCTGGAAGGCCCTAATGTAATTGCCGGTTGGCGCAAGATGATGGGGTCCACCAACCCCCAGGAGGCTGCCCCGGGGACCATTCGGGGAGACTACGCCCTGGAGACGGGGCAAAACGTGGTCCACGGCTCCGATTCGCCGGCCAACGCCGAAAGGGAGATCTCCCTCTTCTTCCGGCCGGAGGAACTGGTATAGAATCCGGGCGGCACGTACCGCCCGGCGGAGGAGAGAGGAGAAAAACATGGCGACAGTAGAGAAATACGCCCGTTTTGCCCACCGGGACCGGGTCCTGTACGGCCGGGTGGAGGGGGATATAATCGTAGCCCTGGAAGGGGACCCCTTTACCGCGCCCCGGGAAACAGGAGAGACCTTTCCCCTCCAGGGGGTCCGGCTTCTGGCGCCCTGCCGGCCCGGCAAGGCCGTGTGTGTAGGCCTGAATTATAAAAACCACGCGGCAGAAATGAAACAAGAGCTCCCTTCCGAACCGGTGCTCTTCCTTAAACCCCCCACCAGCGTCATCGGGCCGGGGGAGGACATTATTTTCTGGCCCATGGTGGGGCGCCTGGACTACGAAGCCGAGCTGGCGGTAGTCATCGGCCGGACCTGCCACCGGGTGAGCCGGGAGGAGGCGGAAGACTACATCTTCGGCTATACCATTGCCAACGATGTTACGGCCCGGGACCTGCAGAAAAAGGACGGCCAGTGGACCCGGGCCAAGTCCTTTGACACCTTTTTACCCTTAGGCCCCTACATAGTCCGCGGTGTGGACCCTTCGGACCTCCCCGTCCAGGCTTATCTTAACGGCCGCTTGAGGCAGGACGGCCGCACTTCCCAGCTAATTTTTCCCATCCCTTACCTGGTGAGCTTTATCTCCCACATTATGACCCTCCTGCCGGGAGACGTCATTCTGACCGGCACCCCGGAAGGCGTAGGCGGCATGCAGGTGGGAGACGAGATCGAAATAAGGATCCCGGGGCTGGGGAGCCTGGTCAACCGCGTCGCGGCCCCCGGGCACCCTTCCCGACCCTGAGCCCGCCCCTTAGGCCGGCCGCGCTGCCGCCCTCCTGCACCTTCCATCCCTCGGGAGGCCCCGGCGGCGCGGCCCCCTTCTCCTAATAATGTCCTGCTCCCCGGCAAATAATAACAGGGGAAAAGAAACCTTTTAAGGAGGTCAATGCCTGTGCAGCCCCTGACCTTGCTGGGGAGCCCCGTTAAAATCGGCCTTCTGGAGCTCAAGAATAGAATGGTCATGGCCCCCATGGTAACCAACTACGCCTACCATGACGGTTCGGTAACGGAGCGCCTGGTGGCCTACCATGCAGAACGGGCCCGGGGCGGGGTGGGCATGATCATCGTGGAAGCCTCCTACGTCCACCCCTCGGGAAAGGGTTTCCCCAACCAACTCGGCATCTATTCCGACCGCCTCATACCCGGCCTGCGCCGGCTGGTAGACGCCGTCCACGCCCACGGCGCCAAAATCGCCGTCCAGCTCTACCACGGCGGCCGGCAGACCAGGTCCGCGGTGACCGGGCAGCCCATTGTGGCCCCTTCGCCCATCCCCGACCCCACGGTGGGAGAAACGCCCCGGGAGCTCACCCGGGAGGAGATAGGGGAGCTGGTGGAGGCCTTTGCCGCGGCCGCCCTGCGGGCCAAAAGGGCCGGCTTTGACGCCGTGGAAATCCACGGCGCCCACGGCTACCTCTTAAACCAATTCCTCTCGCCCTATTCCAACAAACGCCGCGATGAGTACGGCGGCCCCCTGGAAAACCGCATGCGTTTTCTCCTGGAAGTGGTCCGGGCCGTGCGGCGGGCCGTAGGGGCCCAATATCCCCTCCTCTACCGCCTTAGCGCCGATGAAAAGGTGCCGGGGGGCCTAACCCTGGAAGAGACCCGGCTCTTCGCCCGCCGGCTGGAAGAAGAGGGCATAGCCGCCCTTCATGTTTCCGCCGGCGTATACGAAACAGCCTTCTGGATTATCCAGCCCATGTACCTGCCCCGGGGATGCCTGGCCGACCTGGCCCAGGGCATCAAATCGGCGGTGAAGATCCCGGTCATCGGCGTGGGGCGCATCAACGACCCGCAAGTGGCCGAGGGCATCCTGGCCGCCGGCAAGGCCGACCTTATAGCCTTCGGCAGGGAACTCCTCACGGACCCCGAAATGCCCTGCAAGGCCGTGGAGGGCAGGCTGGATGAGGTCCGGCGCTGCATTGCCTGCTGCCAGGCCTGCATCCACGAGCTGTTCCTGGACCGTGCAATCGGGTGCACCGTCAACGGCCGCACCGGCTTAGAGCGCGAATTCCCCCTGGACCGGGCCCCCCGGCCCCGCCGGGTCCTGGTGGTGGGAGGCGGCCCGGCGGGCATGGAAGCGGCCCGGGTGGCGGCCCTGAGGGGGCACCGGGTGACCCTTTGGGAGAAGAGGGGAGAGCTGGGCGGCCAGCTAGCTTTAGCGGCCGCTGCGCCCCAGAAGGGCGAGATAGCCGTTTTCCGGCAGCACCTGGCGGACCAGATGGCCAAACTCAACATAGAGGTCCGGCTCAATACTGAGGCAACCCCGGAGGGTATACGCCGGGAAAACCCCGACGTAGTGATCATCGCCACCGGCGCCCGGCCGGCACCCCTGGATATTCCCGGTGCTGACGGAGGCAACGTGATAAGCTCCTGGGACGTCCTGGGAGGTAGGGACGGCATCGGCCGCCGGGTAGCCGTGATCGGCGGCGGCCTGGTGGGCTGCGAAGCGGCCGAGTACCTGGCCCGCAAGGGCCATGAAGTGACCATCTTGGAAATGCTGCCCCAGGTGGCCTCCGACATCGGCCCCTTGGTGGCGCCCCTTCTCCTGGGACGCCTGAAAGATCTGGGCGTCAAGATGTTAACAGAAGCCCGGGTAACGGCCGTAGACATCGGCCGGGTCGTATACCGCCGGGACGGCCGGGAAGAAGCCCTGGAAGCGGACACCGTGGTGGCGGCGGTGGGTTCCCAGCCCGAGGATACCCTGGCCCGGGAGATGGAGGGCTCGGGAATAGACTACTTCGTAATCGGAGATGCCCTTAAACCCCGCCGGATCACCGAGGCCGTCTACGAAGCCGTCCGGGTAGCCCACCAAATATAAAGCCTTAAGAAAGACTTCCCCTCCCTGCAGCGGGGGGCGGGCACGGCCCGCCCCCCTTTCCCGTTATTTTGAGGAACAATTGTTTACACGTACCATTTTTGCCTATACAATATAAATGCAGGGAGGGGATGCCGTGAAAACCGGGACGCCTCCGCTCCGATCTTCCCGCCCCCGCAAAAAGCAGGTCGGCATAAGGTTCGATCCCGGGATCCCTTCCGAAGTGCGGCGCCTGGCCCCGGCCGGGGGCGTGCCGCAGCAGACCCTCATCCGGCTCTAGGGGGCAGCAAAGCCGTCCGAAGAGCGGCCACGCTAGGTCTGCAGGTGATTTCCCAATGAACACCATGGAGCTTTTACTGGCCCGGATGCGGGAAGGAGACCTGGCCGCCTTTGAGGAATTCGCGGCCGCCTATAGGGACAGGGTTTACGCCCTGGCCTTTACTTTGACCGGCAACCGCGAAGACGCGGAAGACCTCACCCAGGAGGTCTTCGTCAAGGTCTACTTGGGCTTCAAAAAGTTTGCCGCGGGGAAAGGGAGCTTTGAGGCCCTGGTACATAAAATGACCCTCAACCTGTGGCGGAGCTGGATGCGGAAGCGCAAAAACTTCCGCCTCGTCTCCATAGAGGGCCTGGCGGAGGCCGAGGAAGATGCGGCCCCCAGGGAAATAGCCGCCTCCGGGGAAGAGGCGGAAAGGGTCTGCCGCCTTGAATTCTGGTCGGCCCTGTGGGAGGCCTGGGGGGAGCTTCCCGAAAACTACCGCACCGTCCTCAAACTGCGGGTGGTGGACCGCCTCTCCTACAAGGAAATCGCCGAGATAACCGGGGAGTCCGAGGCGGCGGTAAAGTCCAGGCTCAACCGCAGCCGGCAGGCCCTCAAGGAAAAGCTTATGAAATTTTTTTGACGGTCCGCGAAACTTCGGCCGCTTTTTTGCGTGGTTATATATAGAGGGGCAAAAAGGTTTGCCACCATAGGGCAGAGAAGGTAGATACCGTGGAATGCCGGCAGGCAAGAGAAATGCTTTCGCCCTACATAGACCACGAGCTGAGGGATGCGGAGAGGGTAGCCCTTGAGGCCCACCTCGGCATATGTCCCGCCTGCCGGTCGGAGCTCGAAGCCTTCGAGAAAATCTCCGAGGGCCTTAAACAGATCTACCGTGAATTCCAAGCCCCTCCCGACCTGGTAGACAGGGTAATGAGGCGGGTCCGGGACCTGGAGGAAGGAAAGGGCTCCCGGGCCCTGGCAGGCTACTTTGCCGCACCCTCCGGGAGCCTGCTTAAGCTCGCGGCGGCAGCCGTTTTAACCGTAGGCCTCGGGCTGGGCGCGCTACGGTACGGCCACGCCCTCCCGGCAGGCACTCTGTGGCCCGCTTCCCCACCGGGTGCTATAGTTGCGGCCGAAAAAGGCGGTCCCGTCACCCAGACCGCCGGGCCGGCCGAGGCCGGAGACACCGGTGCTTCCGGGGAGCGAGGCGATGGGCAGGTGCCCGGGGAAACCCCTGAAGCCCTTCCCTCCGGCGGCTCGCCTGAGCCTGTAAAGGCGGAGGCCGTCCGGTCGGCCGGACCATCTCCTTCGCCGCAAGAGGCGCCGGCAAACACGGCGCCCGGCGGTGCACTCCCGGAGAGGCCCCAGGCCGCTACCCAGCTGGCCTCCGGACGTGAGGCAGACGCGTACGAACCCAAAGTTTTCCTGAGCAAAAGCAGGCACGTCCGGGTTACGTGGCTAAAGCTTGAAGTTGACGACCTGGCTGCGGCGAAAATAGGTGTGGCGGCGGCAGCAGCGGGGGCCGGTGCCGGCGGGCTGAGCGAGCTCTGGGTTTACCAGGACAAAGAGCTTATACTTAAAGCCACCCTGCCGTCAAGTGCAGCCACTGAGTTCCTCAACAGAGTGGCGGCCCTGGGCACGGTGCTGGAGCGCAGGCAGGAAACGACCGACATAACCGGAGAATTCAACAACAAACTGCTGGAGTACCAGGTGCTGGCGGCCAAAGAGGATGAAGAAAGCCGGGCTATGGCCAGGGCCCTGGAGCGCCACCTGGAGGAGCTGGACGGCGAGACACTGGAAGCAGGAAAAGAAGTGGTCAACATCTGGCTCAAACTCCGCTAGCCGGCATCATCCGGCTGGCGGGTTGAGGATAATAAGCGCCGGCGGGAGGCAGTAACCCCGCAGGGCACGTAAGATTCAGCATAAGGGGGGATGCAGGCCCGGACCGTGGGCCTTAACCGACGCCGTTGAGGAGCGGCACATATAGAACTTTTCTCAAGGGCGGTAAGGTAAGGAACACGACCGGGGAGGAGGGGTTGGTGGATGGAGCGTAGGACGAAGGTGAGTAATTAACTTCGTTTCTACTGCAAGTAGCACAAAGCTGGAGAAATCCCAAAGAACACTTGAAACAATCTTCCATGGGAGGGAGAAATTTTGAGGAAAATACGGAGGAAGTGGCTCTCCATCCTGCTCACGCTGGCCATGCTGGTTGGCTTGATGGTGCCCTTCGCTGGGACGGCGGCGGCGGATACCACGTACGGTGTGTACAGAGGTGCCTTTAACTACATCGATGCCGATACCAATCAGTCGGCCGGTTATGCTCTAGTAGAAGCTAAAGACGACACTAATAATTTTGCTAAAGACGGGGCAGAGTATGTATTTGCAACCGTGACGCTCCCCAGTGGGGTGAAGTACAACAAGACAGCTGACCAAAATAGCGTCGGCGAGTATGTTTACATTAATGAAGACCTAGCGGAGGCAACCGATTTTTACGGCGCCACTTCTAATTCAGTTACAGTAAAAGTTTCGGCAGATACTACTACGCGCATCAAGTTCCTGTTTGATCGGGACAAGGCTTCTACCCTGGACGTGGCCTCTGACTTTAGCGGCGATGTTAAAGCGACAGTCGAAATCATTGGATGGAATGAAACTGAAAAGAAAATTGTATGGGTTGAAAGTGGCGTAGTTACTATCGCCAAAGTAGTAGCAAAGGATGTATCTGTAACCGCTGACGATCCTGAAGTTATCCAGGTAGGTTCAGGGAAGAGCGGTGCCACAATAACCATCCAGGAAACCCGCGCGGGCGCTTTGGCAGTAGGTGAAGCGGTTTACTTCCAGATTGAAACCCCTGACGTAAAGTTCTCGAAAGAGCCCAAAGTGACAGCGACCTCAGGTATGACGTTTAACCCCAGACTTAACGGGGACAGTTTATCAGAACCCACGCGGCTATTGTACTTTAGGGTAGACACCCCGTCACAGGTTCTTCCCGCTAAGATTACTGTTGAGTTGGATAGGGTATTTGATGTACCGCCTTCCGTTACGGGTGATATCAAGGTAACTGTTTACAGCAAGAAGTCGGACGGGACCAAAGGTAAGATTTCCGATACTACACTCACTGTGGCTAGGGTAGGAACGGTTTCTGTTGCCATAACCGATGTAAAGAACACGGGAGGTACAGTGTACGCTGGATATAAAGATCCCCAGACTGTAAAAGAAGGAAACAACAGCGCCGAATTTAAGCTCAAGGCGACAGGTGGCAATATAGCTGGCGATAAAGTAGTGACCGTCGAGCTGTCAGCAGGTAAATTCGGTAGCACGCCGTTTGCTATTAAGGATAAAGACGGCAAGTCATTGAACTGGAATATCAAAACGTACAACGATGGTAAGAGTGCTTGGTTTGAGACAAGTTCTGGGTATAGCGAAATTAAGTTGACAGACTTCAGTGTGGTAGTTGATGGCGATGCCAAGGCTGGCGATCTGGTTGTTAAGATTGGTGGTACCGCCGGGGCCAGCGGCGAGGTAGTTATCGGCAAGATTGCTAAGCCCTTCACCGTGTCTGCAACGGCTCCGCAGATACCCTATCTAGGTCAGGGCCAGGCAGCGGGCGATATTGTAATTACAGAAGCTGCTGCAGGAACCATCCTTAGAGGCCAACTGGTGCTGGAACTGCCGGAGGGTATTACCTTTGATGGTATGCCTTCGGTCAAGGTCACGGCGGGTAATATTGACGCTAAGAGAAGTGATGACACTACTTCTTCCAAGTTGGTCATCGATATTTCGGGCGAAAGCGGCCTTGCCAGCACAATCACTGTGTCCGGGATCAAGTACAATGTTAGCAGGTCTGCCCTCTACGGAGATGTTGTTGTGAAGGTTAAGGGCGATGGTGAGAAGTGGGATGGCAAGGTCATAGCCGAAGTAGCCAACGCCACAATCGTCTCCCCGACCAAGCGCACCGCGGTCTTCAACATCGG
>DOLC01000063.1 GCA_003509545.1 Peptococcaceae bacterium | reverse complement strand
ACTGAGGCAGGATGTTAAAATCCTGCCGGGAAGCCTGCCGGAGCTTTGAGACACGCAAAAGTCCTGCCCGCGAAGGAGGCCTTTGCGAGCGGAAGCCAAGCAGGCCGAGATCAAGACTGCGGATGCGTCTGGTTCTCTTCCAGGCGAATCCCAGGTTTTGCAAAGCAGTGACCCATGCCGCCGGCACGGCACCAGCAGTAAGGATGAAAACGGCGGGCCGACAAGCAACCAAGAAACAATGTCGGCCGCTCGGTGATAGCCTTCCAACTTACTTAGGTCTAAGACGGCCTTTCAGTGATCAGGTGTTGGAGGTAGGCCAAAAGGTCTTTGAGGCGTTCCCGGACGAAGGTGTCGGTGGGATCCAGCTGGAGGGCGCACCAATAGTGGCCTATGGCCTGGGCGGGCCGGCCGTGGTATTCGTGGATGACGCCTAAAGCGAGCTGGGCTTCGAGGTCGCGCGGGTTATTTCGTACCCGAGACAGGTATTCCAGAAACCTGGAGCCGTCCTCCAGGAAGCTTTGCTCGAAGAGGATGCTGCCGATTCTTACCTTCACTTCCCTTTTCCCCCTCGCCCCTTCTTCTATATTTTATGGGGGCGGACGGGAGGAAAATGAGTCTCAATTCAACTTGAGGACCCGGGGCCCCCAGCCCAGCTCGCGCGCCAGGGCGGCGTAAGAGTCCTTCCCCCCTGCTCCCAGGGCCACCAAGACGGCTTCCAGCATGTTGGCCGAAGGGGCCGTTTCCCCCCATAGGGGCGAGGTGGTTACGAGGTAAGGGGCTCCCAGGTGCCGCAGGAGCCGGCGGTCTTCGGCGGTGGTGCCGGCGGCAATAACTATTTTCCCCTTTAGGGTGGGAGGAAGGTGGCGGTGGAGGAAGTGCCAGTTGCCGGCAAGGATGTGCGCGTTCCGGTAAAGGAAGGCCCGGCCCCGGCCGGGGGCTTCCTGGCGGGAACCCAGGGGATAGAGGTATTTGAGGGGGATGCGGGCGAGGAAGGGCAAGGTATACCGCGCCAGGACCGCAAAGGAAGGGAGGGGCGGGGTTAGGGGGAGCTTCAGGGCGAAGGCGGGGTCGCCGGCCAGCACGCGGCACCCGGCTGCGGCCAAAGCATAGGCCAGCCAGGTGCGGTCTAAAATAGAAGCCACCAGGGCCGTCCTGCCGGCCAGATCTATTCCTTCCTCCTGCAGGGCCGCCACGGCCCAGGGCTCCACGGCCTCCTTCCAGCCGGAGCCGTCCACCAGGGGGGTGTATTTTACCCGCCGCTTTAGGCGCCTGGCCTCCGGGCACGGAACGCGGTATGTTCCCACCTGGTAGAAGAAGTTGGCTCCTCCCAGCCCGAGGGCGTCTGCTTTACCGTCCAGGGATTCCAGGAGCCGGCCGGCCTCCTCCAGGTCGCCCCCGCAGCCAAGGCGCTCTACCAGCACGGGGACGCCCCGGAGGTTTAGTCGGTAGCGGTAATTCCGCCGGGGAGTGCCCAGGCTGACGCTTACCACCCGCAGCATGTCATCCTGCCGCAGCCTTCAGGCGGCGCACCAGGAGCTCGGCCAGGACGGCGTAATCTTCGGTGGCCAGGTGCTCGGGGGCCGAACCGTCGAAAAGGACGGTGCCGTTGGGGGGTATTTCTTCGTCGCCGGCCCACAGGGCAATACATACCGGTACCAGCGGAAAGGGATAGAGGATTATCCCTATGTGCCCTACGGGGGCCCTTTCTCCTCCCAAGGCCCGGCCGGCGGCAAGGAACCTCTCCGCGTCGAAGCCGAAGGTTTTCACGAGGGGCAGTACGGACCGGGAATAAAAGGGTTGCCGGTACAGGGGGCCGCCGGGCAGCTCTTTAAAGGAAATCCACCGGCCCAGGAGGGAGGTTCCGCTGCTGGCGAGATAGTGGAGGATCAGAACCTGCCAGCGTGGGTCTACTTCGCCGCATTCCCCTGCGTAGATTTGGCCGCCGGGGTAGAGGATGCGGTAGACGGAGGCCAGGGAAGGGCAGCGAATTTCGCCGGCGTCTTCGTGCCAGGATACTCTTTTTCTGGCCGCTATTTCTTGGGGCGGCAGGTCCCGCAGCCGCTGCCGGGCGAGTTCCAGGGTGACGTTTAGATTGTAGGGCATTCTGTCCATGAAAGTTTCTTACCTCCCCCGAGGCCAGGGATAAACAGAAAAGCCAGCCCGTTGAAGGCCGGCCCTTTCGGTCCTAAGCTAGAGGAGCGGTGATGCAGTTTTTCTCCCTTTCTTCTTCGAGGAAGGCCTGCAACTCTTCTTCGGAGAGGATGCGGTAGTCCACTTCCTCCCCCTCGATCCACGTCAGGAGATATTCCACGACGTCGCCTCCCCTGCACCTTGTATACATTATTCTTAGCTATAGCATATCATTTCGCGCGCCCTATTTCAAGCTTGACTTTGAGAATTTCTTTGGCTATAATGTTTATTGCATTAAGGGAGCGCCCGTAGCTCAGGCGGATAGAGTAACGGAATCCGAGTCCGGAGGTCGCAGGTTCGAATCCTGCCGGGCGCGCCAACAGACCGTGCGCCAGTAGCTCAGCTGGTAGAGCAGCTGACTCTTAATCAGCGGGTCGTGGGTTCAAATCCTACCTGGCGCACCAACAAAAGAGCTAGGAGCTGCAAACCCTTGCGGCTCCTAGCTTTTTCTTGGCGTCACCATACTTCCCCAAACCGTTGTCCAGTCGTTGCCTGAATGCGTAGTACAGTGAAGGATAGCAACAAGAACGCCCTGGCCCGCGGTCACCCGCTGGCCAGGGGGACGATAATAACTAAGAAATCAAATACCAAGTGATTTTTTGATCACTTGGGGGCAGTTTAACGTCTTGCCCAGGACTATCTACTGCAACCTTCCTTGCAATGGGCTACTGCCCTAAGCATCCACCTTTTACGGAGCATAAACTCACCCCCCCTTTTTTAAGGGTACTATAGTTTATTCGCCATCTGCAGTAATTTTCCTACCCCGAAAATAACTTCTCTCCATGCCGGCATTGTTTTCGCTCGCTAAGTGGTCCTCGCGGAGCAGCCTAGGGCTTAAGCCTCGGGCTCGGGCGGGGTTCCCGGCCTATTCAGCATCCACTCTTCTTTATTAACACTTTAAGGCTTTTAAAGCATAGAGAGCAGCTCCGCCGGCGAAACCACAAGAATACCGCCGCAACCTTCAGCCGGAAAATGCTTCTTGTTTCCCGTAACAATAGCATTGGCTTTGCCAGCCAGAGCCACCTCGACGAACATCAAATCGTCCGGGTCCGGAAGTTCGGCCTTTAAAGGCGGAGCCACAACCGCCACGCCCTCAGAGCGAAAGAAGTCCAGGAGTGCCTTCACATCCTGCGGGTCAAACCCAAATCGGCCCCTCCCAAGCACTTCCTCATATTCACACAGAATGCGGTCGTCAAATAGCAAAACCAGCCGTCCAGCAAGGACCGCATCCAAAACCCGCGCCGCAGGCCCGTAGGGAGTGAGCAAAGCCGAAACCAGAACGTTGGTATCCAGCACCACGCTCATGAGCTGCGCTCCTGCCTCGCCGCACGTATCTCCGCCTCAATCTCCTCTTCTCCCAGCCTGTCAAGCCCCGCCTGGCGGGCACGCTCCCGCATACGCGAGACAGCCGCCTCCGCCCGGGCCCTCCTCACCAGCCGTAGGGTCTCCTCCAGGTCTTCTTCCCGAACACCTATTAAAAGCGCCACGGGGCTCCCGTTGTGGGTGAGAACGGCCTCTTCTCCGGACCGTAGCTCTTTCCATATCTCCTTGCCCCGCTGCCTTAAATCGCGCACCGTCACAAAACGCATGAAGCGCACTATCCTCCCTAAAGATGTGTCTCTTTCGTGTCTATATTTTATCACAATTTGTTTTCGTTCTGCCCCTGCATACCTCAAAAAATAGTCCGTGCCGACCCGATCCCTATGGTCTCGATGCCTGTAACGATGTCGCTGTACCGCGCCGCTAGCTCTTCCAGGTCAAGAGGCAACCGCCTCACCTGCTTCCAGCCGCCGGACCAGCCCCTGCAGGGCTTCGGTGTGCCTGGACAGCTCCTCCCACAGGATCACGTCCTCCCAGGTGGGGTGCTCGGGCACGTCGCCCCTCCTGATTTTTTCTTCCAGCTCCAGGTACCCCGAAGCGCCGTACTTTTCCTCCAGGGACTTGATGAGGCTGTTGGGCTGTCCGTGCACCAAGCGGCAGCCCTTGTGATAGCCCGC
>DOLC01000055.1 GCA_003509545.1 Peptococcaceae bacterium | reverse complement strand
CTCCCTCCTCGGCTTCGCCAAGGCTGCTCATCCGCTCGGACCAAATCGCCGGCTCAAGAGAAATGCCGGCCCGTTGTTTTCATCCTTCTGCTGGTGCCGCACCGGCGGCATGGACGTCTCTTCCGTGTTCCGGGCGGCCGCAGCCCACGTACCCTTTAAGGAGCGATCGGAGCTGCTGGCGCGCCTCTTCTACCGTAAGGGGCACCTGCACCGGCAGCCCTTCCCTCGCCAGGCCGGCAAAAAGTTCCGCCAGAACGGGGGGTTCAAGGTTGGCCTGCCCCAACAGCTCCGGCCGGCCGAACAACTCCCGGGGCGTGCCGTCGAATCGGATCATCCCCCCGCTTATGACGTACACCCGGTCGGCAATAAGGGGAACTAAATTCACATCATGATCGGTCATTACGATGGTGGTTCCGCATTCCCGGTTAAATTTCCACAAGAGGTCCACCAGTTCTTTTTTGGACCGGGGATCCAGCCCGTCAAAGGGCTCGTCGAGGATCAGGAGCTCCGGGCCCATCACCATGGCCCCGGCCAGGGCCACCTTCTTTTTCTCACCGCCGCTCAAATAGTGGGGAACTTTGTCGGCGAGGTGGAGGATGCCGGCGTCGCGGAGGATGCCCTCCACCCTGGCGCGAACCTCCTGGGCGCTTAAGCCGTGGTTGCGGGGGGCCAGGGCCACATCATCCCACACCGTAGGGCCGATGATCTGCTCGTCCACATTTTGGAAAACCACTCCCATCCGCCTCCGCAGGGCGACGAAATTCCTGGACGAATCAACCCCCAGGACGCTTATTTCTCCGTCTACCGGCTTCAAAAGCCCCATGATGTGGGCCAGCAGGGTGGTCTTGCCGGACCCGTTGGGCCCCAGGATCACGACCTTTTCCCCGGGGTAAACGACAAATTCCAGCCCGCAAAGGCGCACTTCGGTTTTGTCCGGATAAACATGGCGCAGGCATTTTACCCTAACTACGGGGTTCATAGCATCACTACCCCCATAAGGATTACCAGTCCCAACAGCACGGGCCCCAAATCGTATCTGGTAGGGCGGTACCAACCGCCTTCCAAAAAAATCCCCGTCCGGTAGCCCCGCAGGGTGAGGATTTTATCCATACGTTCAGCGGCCTCCAGGGAATAAATCAACAGCACCCCCAGGGCCGCCGCGGCGCTGCGGAGGTTGAGAAGGAGTTTGGCCGGGGAGTAGCCTCCCTTCATCTTCAAGGCAGTAAGGAAATTGCCCAGCCGTTCCACCAGAATAAAGAAAGACCGGTACGTGAGGAAAAGGGCATCGGCCAGCGCAGCCGGCAGGAGCCAGCGGAGCATCCCGAAGATCACGGGGGCACCGGTGGTCGCCGCCAGCAACAGCAGGGAGCTCGCCGCCGTTAGAGATTTAATAACCACCGTCAACGGCCCCACCCATGATGCGGCCGGCCGTGTCAGGGCAAAAAGGCCTGCAAAAAGGGCCGGGTAAAACAACAGGTGACCGAAACGGCGCAGGGAAACCCCCGCCACCTGTAGCAGGCCGAGGTGCAGAACCAGGGTTAAGGCCAGGAGCAGGGGACCGTGCTCGGTTATCACTCCGAATATCACGGCCAGGGAAAAGAACATTTTCGACGGGGCCGAAGCCCGGTGCCATAGGCTGTGGCCCCGGAAGGCCAGATGGTCTATGTCCGCAAGGTGCATCCGCGGTCACCCCGTCAAGACTTTCCCTCTTCCACCCCGTGTTCCGGCGGTCTGCTGCCGTAAAGGAGGCCCGGCCTCACCTTTAATAAATAGGCCACTATAAGGGAGTTCACCGCCGCTTCCGCGGCCATGCCCACTGCTCCCAGGGCAAAGACTAACCGGGCGAAACGGCCCAGGGATAGGACGGGCATCACCTCATCGTGGGACCCCGCCTCGGCGTGTTCTTCACCGTGAAGGTGGCGGTGGACCAATAGATCGGGATCCACCTGGGTCAGACCTACCACCCCGATCATCAAAGATAGGGAAAACACCAGGGCCAGCACTGTAGCTGCGGCTGCCGCGATGCCGGGCCTGGCCTTCCCTTTAAAGGCGGAAAACAGATAATATCCCAGTACCGCCTCGCTGGCCACTACCAGGGTATTGAGGCCCACCACGGTAATTCCTCCGTGGCCCATGAGGGCCAGGATAAGATTGGCGATAAAGACCGCCAGCACCCCTGCCCGGGGACCCAGGAGGATCCCCGCCAGCACCGCGAGGTTCAGGTGCACGGGGAGAGGGCCCAGGGGTACGCCCATGGCCAACAGCATACAAGCGCTAATAATGCCTATCCGCGGAACTTGCACCCTGGCTTCTTCCCGTCGCAGTTCCCGTACCGCGGGCAACAAGAGAAGAACGGCCGCCCCGAAGCCGAGGACGATCCACACCGGAGGTACTACGCCGTCGGGGAGGTGGAGGTGGCTCATACCGGCGCCCCCTCGCTACCCGGTCTATCGCAGTCGGCACAGTAACCGTAGGCTTCGAACTGGTGCTCCGTGATCCTGAAGCTGTGTTGCCGGACGAACACCTCATCTATGCTCACCGGACAAGCGGGGATTTCTATCACCCGGCCGCACCCCAGGCAAAAGAGATGGTGGTGATGGTCGGATCTGGCCTCGAAGCGGGCGCGGCCGTCACCGAAGTCCACCCTACCGATGATTTTTTGCCGGGCCATCAAGTTGAGGTTGCGGTAAACCGTCGTCAAGTTGAGCTCGGGGCACAGGAACCGCACCCGGCGGTGAACTTCTTCCGCCGTGAGGTGCTCTCTTGTTCCCGCCAGGACTTCCAAAATGGCGGCCCGCTGCCGCGTAAGCCTGTAACCCCTATCGGCCAGGGACTGTTTAAGCCGGACTCTCAGCAAGCCGGGTCACCTCGGTATATATGCAAATCATTTGCATCTAAATTATAGCATAAAAGATCCTACATGCAACTAGTTTGCATTCGGCTAACCCGGAAAATACGCTTTAGGTATTTTCCTTCCTCTGCTGGTGCCGCACCGGCGGCATGGACGTCTACCCCGAAAATAGCTTCTCTCCAGGCCGGCATTGTTTTCGCTCGCTAAGTGGTCCTCGCGGGACAGCCTACGGCTCAGCCTCGGGCTCGGGCGGGGTTTCCGGCCTATTCAGCATCCTTGCTTCAGAGGCCGGCCTCGGAAATCGGAAGAGCGTCGTGTAGGGAAAG
>DOLC01000097.1:1553-9886 GCA_003509545.1 Peptococcaceae bacterium | reverse complement strand
AGCCCAAGCAGGCCTGCTCTGCAAAAAGTGCGGATAACTCAGCTTTAGCCGTGTTGGATTTAGCTCCGGAGCCCCTCTAGCCCGGGAAGCTCGGTCAAAAGTGTCCCCTTAGCCGGTAAATGTGGGCGAGGATCTCGGCCACCGCCTGGTATAGCTCCACCGGTATTTCCCGGCCGAGATCCACCTGGCGGTAGAGGGCCTGGGCCACGGCCGGGTTCTGGACCACCGGTACCCTGTTTTCCCGGGCAACTTCTACGATACGCCGGGCGATGCTGCCGGCTCCCTTGGCCACCACCCGGGGCGCTCTTTCCTCTTCCCGGTACCGCAGGGCCACGGCCAGATGGGTAGGGTTGGTGATCACCACCGTTGCACTGGGTACGGCGTGCATCATGCGGTGCCGGGCCAGCTGGCGCTGTTTTTCCCGCAGCCGCGATCGCACCAGGGGGTCGCCCTCCGTCTGTTTGAGTTCCTCCTTCAGCTCCGTCTTGGTCATGCGCAGGTTCCGCAGGAATTCCCTTTTTTGAAAGACAAAGTCCAGGACGGCAATGGCCAGGAAGACGGCAACCGCCGCCACCCCTACCTGAAATAACAACCGGCTCACGGTGTCTACTACCTGGATCAGACTCATGTCTATGGTAAAAAGGAGATCGTAAAACCGGCCCCGCACTATCTGCCAGACTACGAAACCGGTTAGGCCTACCTTGCCCAGACCCTTCAGCAGCTCCACCAGGCTTCGCCGGGAAAAGAGGCGCTGGAGTCCCTTCAGGGGGTTGAGGTTTTCCAGGCGGGGGGTTATGTTTTCCGTGGAGAAAAGGAACCCCACCTGAAAGAAATTGGCCGCCACTCCCACGGCCGCCGCCACTCCGAACAGGAGGAACAACATGCCCCCTATTTCCCGGAAGGCTGGATAAAGGACGGCCGCCAAGGAGCCAGCATCCAGGTCCTCCCGGTGGGGCCCGGCTATGAAGCCCCCCACCAGTCGCGCCATGCCCTCTAGGAAGGCGTCCCGGCGCCAGTACAAAAAGGGGATCGTCGCCAGGAGCACCAGGGCCGTCGTAAGGTCGTTGCTGCGGGCCGCCTGTCCCTTGCGCCTGACCTCCTGGAGCCGGTGGGGGGTGGCTTCCTCGGTCTTTTCTTCGGCGAAAAGCTGCAGGTCGAAGAAATCCATGGCTTCCCCTACCGAGGCCATTCCCTTAAGATCAGGGCCAAATCGCGCTCCATCTGGGCCAGCAGATTTCCCACGGTGGTGGCCAAGAGGGGCAGGAAAACAACGAGGGTGAGGAGCCCCAGGCCCACCTTCAAAGGAAAACTCAAGATGAAGACGTGGAGCTGCGGTACGGTACGGGCCACCAGACTCAAGGAAATATCGGCCACCAACAGTACCACCAGGACGGGCAGTACCAGCCGCAGGGCCCAGAGAAACATGCTGCAAAAGAAACCCACCACATTTTCTACCAGCGCCCCCGTGAAGGGTACCCCCCCGAGGGGCAGGAGCCGGAAACTCTCCCTCAGGGCCAGGAGCAGGGCGTGGTGGCCGTCCAGGGCCAGGAGAAGGAAGAGCCCCAGGAGGGCGAAAAACTGGCCCAAAAGGGTAGAAGGAGCCGCATTCTGGGGGTCCAGCAGGTTGGCCATGGCCAGTCCCATGTTAAGGTCCAGGATCTCGCCCGCCACCCGCACCGCCGTATAGAGCAAATTGGCTATATACCCTAGGGCCAGGCCGGCCAGGGCCTCATTGACCACGGCCAGCCCATAGGCCAGGGAAGTACCCCATAACTGGCCCCCCGGCTCCGGCGCCGACACGGCTGGAAAGAGAAACACGGCCAACAGGGCTGCCCACCCGGCTTTGGTGATGGTCGGCACGTTCCTTATACTGAAAAACGGAGCCGTCACCATAAAGGCCGTCAGGCGCACCAGGACCAAGAAAAAGGCCTCCACCTGGACCAGGACATCCTGGAGTGGCATGGACGGGTAGCCCCCTCCCTTCAGCGAACCAGGGACCCCAGATTCCCCAGGAGCTGCCCTGCGAACTGGGTGAGAAGACCCAGCATCCAGCGCCCCATGAGCAGGATGGCCAACAACACCGCTACTATCTTGGGCACAAAGGTGAGGGTCTGCTCTTGAATCTGGGTAGTGGCCTGCAAAAGGCTTATTCCCACCCCCACCACCAGGCTCAACACCAGGGCGGGAGCCGCCAGGAGGAGGGCCGTCGTGAGGGCGTCCCGGGCAATGTTCAGCACCATTTCCTGCGACATGGCCCCTTAGAGATTCACCTCCCTTTTGCTGCCGTGGTCAAAAGCTTTCCAGCAGGGATTTCACCACCAGGTACCAACCGTCCACCAGGACGAAGAGCATCAATTTAAAGGGCAGCGAAATCATCACCGGCGGTACCATGAACATACCCATGGCCATCAGTATACTCGCAATTACCAGGTCTATGATGAGAAAGGGTATGTAAATGAGAAATCCCATTTGAAAGGCCGTTTTCAACTCGCTTATAACGAAGGCCGGTATAAGGACGTATAGGGGAACGTCGTCCCGGGTACGCGGTTCCGGCATGCCGGCCATGCGGATAAAGAGGGCTAGATCCTTTTCCCGGGTCTGGCGGTACATGAACTCCCTTAAAGGCCGGGACCCCCTGGCCAGGGCCTCCTCCTGGTCTATCTGCCCGGCCAAATAGGGTTCGAGGGCCTGGACCTTTACCTCGTTGTACACCGGCGCCATAATGAAGAAGGTCAGAAACAAGGCCAAGCCTATCAGCACCTGGTTGGGAGGTACCTGCTGGGTGGCCAGGGCGCTGCGCACAAAGGCCAGGACCACTACGATCCGGGTAAAGGAGGTCATGAGCAGGAGAATGGCCGGAACCAGGGCCAGGACGGTCAGCAAGACGAGGAGCCGGACGGTGTCCACCACCCCCTGGGGGTCGTCGGTCGGCGCCAGGCGCAGCTCTAACCCCGGCACCGGCTGGGCCCAGGCCGGCCGCAGGCCGACATACAGCCCCAGGGCGAGGGCCAGGGCCGCCCCCATAGGAATGGTCCAGGATATTTTCATCCCCGGCTTCCTTTTCTGATTCTTTCCTGCCAAGTCTCCCACCAGCTCGTCTCCTTTTCCTCCAGCGCCTCTCCCGCCTCCCCCTCTGTATAGTCCGGCAGTTCCGCCAGCAGGGCCGGCGGACCTTCCCCTACTCCTATGAGGAAATAACGCCTCCCGCAGCGAACCACCAGGAGGGCCGCCTTGGGCCCCACCGGTAGCCGGGCCACTATCTTCATGCCGCCGGTGCCCCCGGCGAGGGCGCCGGCCCTGCCCAGGCCGTAGCGCACGGTCACATAGGCCAGCGCCAGGACCAGGGGCAGGAACAGGAAGAGGCGGAACAGGGCCGCGATGAGTTCGCGATCCATGGGTCCTCAGGTCTCCTTCTCCTGGACCTCGGCCACGCTGCCCAGCCGTACCCCGAAGGCGTCGTTAATCACAACTACTTCTCCCTTCCCCATGGGCCTGCCGTTGACCAGAATATCTACCCGGTCACCTGCCGCCCTGTTGAGGACTATAACCGAACCTTCCTCCAGCTCCAGTATCTCCCTCACCCTCATTTTAGCCCGGCCCAGCTCGACGGAGAGCTTGAGGGGAATGTCCAGAAGTTTATCTATACTCGACCCCTTGCCGGGCTTTTCCACTGGTTTGAGCTGGGCAAAGGACGCCTTGCGAATGGCGGGTTGGGGCTTCTTCTCTTCCAAGGCCTCGATTAGCTGCCGGATCTGGTCGTCCGTTAACGCCATGGGCTCGCTCCCTCATTGGATAAGGAATTCTTCAAAATAGAGTTCCTCCACCTGTCCTCCCTCTAGCTGGGAGTTGATGACTGCCAAGAGCTCCCTTTTCAGGGCGTCTTCCTGGCTAAGCTCTTCGGTTTTCTTGCTCCGCAACACCCCTATAACGGCGTCGCGGATGCGGTGACTCTTGTCTCGGATCTCCTTCTCCAGGCGGCGCTCGGAATACTCCAGAGTTATCTTGGTGCGCAGGTAGCGCCGCAGGCCGGGATCCGATAGGTTTACCACGATATCCTCCATGGTGAGCTTGTAAATCTCGGCCCGCCGCCCGTTTCCCCCGGCTTCCGGCCCCTCCGCGGTACGCCCTCCAATAAGATAGAGATACACGAAACCGCCGCCCATGAGGACCAGGGCGCATACCAGGACGATTATGAGCCACCGTTTGGGTCGCTTTCCCTTGACTGGTTCTTCTTCCTCGGCCTTGGGTCTTTTAGGGGCCACTGGTGTACACCTCGCTCTCCGTAAGCGTACCGCCCGGGTTGCGAGAACCGATAAGAATTACCACCCTGCGGTTTTGGGCCATGTTTTCCGGCGAAGTATTGGGGAGAAGGGGGCGATATTCTCCGTGTCCGACTGCCGTAAACCGGGACGGCTCCAGGCCGTGTCGGTCGATGAAATAGCGCACCACCCGGATGGCGCGGGCTGCGGAAAGCTCCCAGTTAGAGGGGAACTCCGGCGTATTTATGGGCCGGTTGTCGGTATGCCCCTCCACCCTTATATTGTTGGGCAACTCGGCCAGCAGGTCTGCGACCTTGTCCAACACGAGCCGGGCTTCCGGCTTGAGGTCGGCTTTGCCGGAATCGAACAGGATACGCTCTTTAATGTCCAGGGCCACCCCGCCCTCCTCGTAACGGACCTCTACCACATCCTCTAAACCGTTCTCGGCCAAAAAATCTTGTATGGCCTGGTAGGTTTCCATCATTTGCCTGGCGTGGGCCGCAGCCTCCGCGTCCAGGGGTATCTCAAAAATCTCTCCGTTCATGTCCGGCGGAGGCTCCGCCTGGTCGAGAACAGCCGTCGCCCCTTCCAGAATCCCCACTCCTCTGAAGGAAGTTAGAAAGCGCTGCAGTTTAATGACATCGATTACCGAGAAAGAAAACAGAAGGACAAAAAACACCAACAACAGGGTCATTAAATCGGAATATGTAATCATCCAGGTCGGGGCGCCGTCGTCACCTGGGCCTTCTCCCCTGCGCTTCCTTTTCGTCTTCATAAGAGTCATTACCGGCCGAACCCGGTCTGCACCCCCCTGTTACAGCCTGGTGCTAAACATTTCCGCGGCCATCTCGCCTTGAGTTTCCTCCTTTTCTTTAGACCCGCGTTTGAGAGGAGGCAGGAAAGAGCGGAGCCTCTC
Source organism: Peptococcaceae bacterium (assembly GCA_003509545.1). GTDB lineage: Bacteria > Bacillota > DSM-521 > Neomoorellales > Neomoorellaceae > UBA12545. The sequence goes on along the minus strand of DOLC01000097.1, from coordinate 4,711 downwards.
TTCTACGATACGGGGATTGACCCCCGACTGGATAGCGATTATGCCCTCCAGCATCATCTGCCGCAAAAGGGCCTCCTGCTCGCTCCGCAGAGCCAGCTTGTTGGCCAGGGGAATAAAGAACAGGTACGCCAGTATGGCGCCGTAAAAGGTGGTAATCAAGGCCACGGCCATATTGGGCCCCAGGGCTTCGGGCCGGTCCAGCTCGGCCAGCATCTGCACCAAACCCATCAGAGTCCCTATCATACCGAAGGACGGCGCGAGACTGCCCCACGCCTTGAAAATACGCTGGCCGATCTCGTGACGCTGGGCCGTAAAGGCCATATCTGTTTCCAATATTTCCCGTATCATTTCCGGCTCCATGGCGTCTACTACTAGCTGAATGCCCTTGGCGAAAAAGGGATCTTCCAGCCGCTGGGCATCGTCCTCCAGGGCCAGCAGCCCTTCCCGGCGGGCCTTCCGGGCCAGATCGGAAAAAATTTGAATCAATTCCCGGGGGTCCATTAAATCCGTGGTAAAGGCCTGCCTTACGGTGCGGAAAACATTTTTTACTTCTTCAAAGCCGAAACTGATCATAATGGCGGCCATGGAACCGCCCAGCGTCACCATGAGGGCACGTAAATTCCAGAAAATCCCTGGATTTCCTCCTAGCAACAATGAGCCGACCAGTAATCCTGCGCCTACCAAGACGCCTACTACGGTCATAGCATCCAAGCGCCGCAAATCATTTCACCTCGTCATACTCGCCCAGGGGCCGGGCCACCAGCCGGCGGTAGGCGATGACCTTGGCGATTACTTCATCTACGGTGTGGCTCACCAGGACCTTCTTGCCGTTGGTCAGGGTGATGACCGTCTCCGGGATACTCTCCACCCTCTCTATGAGTTCGGCATTCAAAGCGATCTCCCGCTTATCCAGGGTGGTCACCTTTATCACTGCCTCACCTGCTTCCCTTCGGCCGGGGGATCACGGCTACCCGGCGGCCTAGCGCTTGAGATTGACCAGCTCCTGGAGCATCTCATCGGAGGCCGTTATTACCCGGGCGTTGGCCTGGAAGCCCCGCTGAGTTACAATCATATCGCTGAACTCCCGGGCCAGCTCCACGTTGGACATCTCCAGGGCCGAGGGGATGATGATGGTGTTGGCAAAGGCATCCGTCCCGGCGGTACCTTTTTCTTCATTACCCGCAGCGGGTGCCTTCACATAGAGATTGCTACCAATTTTTTCTAGGCCCGCCGGGTTGGGAAACTTGGCCAGGGCCAGGGGATAGGATTGATAGTGCCCACCATTGGCGTCCACGATATGAATGATCCCCTTGCTATCAATGCTCACGCTTTGGGGGGGGCCGTCTAACTGAGTGGGCGAATTGTTACTTTCGTCTTTGAAACCCCCAATATTGCTGTCATCACTTTTAAGTGGTAATTTTACGTCCGATAGCTTACCGTTATTGTCCACTACCTGCACTTTATATCCATCGACGGTAACTAAGTAGCCCGCATCATCAAAATGGAAGGCACCGGCACGGGTGTAGGCATATGTGCCCTGCGCTATCTCAACCACAAAGAACCCGTCCCCCTGGATCATCAGGTCGGTAACATTGCCCGTATACTGGGCCGCACCCTGGGTGTGGACCACGTCGATGCTGGCCAGGGTAACGCCCAGGCCGACCTGCTGGGGATTAGTGCCGCCTATGTCTTGGGTACCGGCCGACCCACCCCTCAGGGTCTGGTAAAACACGTCTTTAAAGGTAACGGTGCTGCCCTTAAAGCCCACGGTGTTCACGTTGGCTATGTTGTCGCCGATTACGTCCATGCGCGTCTGGTGGGTACGCAGGCCGGAGACGGCCGAAAAGAGGGAACGCATCATGGCCGAACCTACCTCCTTTAAAGGCTGTTTTTTACGTCATGAAGTCCCGGAATCCAAGGGTTGGCGGATCTCCCGCAGCCCGGTCCAGGGAACCTCCCGGCCCCCGACCCGGAGAATAATATCGCTGCCCTGGAGGCGGACGGCTTCCACCGTCCCGGTAACGGTTTCTTTCCCCACTACCGCCGTCACCTCTTTGCCGATGAGTCCCTGGGCCTGGATAAAGGAAGCGTAGCGCTGCTGCTCCACCATTTCATACAGCTGTTCCAGCACGGTAAACTGGGCCAGCTGGGTAATAAACTCCGTATCCTTCATGGGCTCCAGAGGGTTCTGATACTGGAGCTGGACGGCTATGAGCCGTAGAAAATCGGTTTTATTCAGGGTCTTCTCCCAGGTAATGCCCGCTTCATAGCCCGTAGCGCTGCCTACGGCACTTACCTGCACGGCCGTGTTCACCTCCCGTTGCTCAGGCCAGGTAATCTACCATATAGGGACTTTCTCGGGAAGGCCGGAGCAACTCTTCATGCTCGCCCCCTTCATCAGGCCATCGCCACGCAGGGCCGCCTGACCCGGACCATTCTTCCCTTCCGGCCGGGCCTTCCCGGTCACCGGCATATCCCCCGTTTACTTGCACCTGGACCTGGTCCAGGCTGAGGCCCTGGCCTTGGAGGGACTGCCGCAGCTCGGGTAAGGACGCCTGGAGAAGCCGCCCGGCCTCCGGGGTTTCCACCACCATATGTACGGACAGCCGGTTGTCCACCAGTACGGTGTACAAGCGCATTTTTCCCAGCCAGGGCGGTTTAAGCTGCAGTTCCAGCTCCTGCCGGTCCGCCCTGCTCCCGCGGGTCAGGGAAATTATCCTGGCCGCCAGCTCGGACGGCTGCACCCCTGCCGGTAGAGGCGGAAGGGGGCTTTTTTCGCTCCCCGCGGCAGCACTACCCGCCGCCGAACCGGTGCCCGGCGAAGGCTCGCCCATCCCGAGGGCTCCCCGGCGGGCTACCGGAGCCGGCCCCGGCTCGCTGTCCCCCGCCGTGAGGGGCCTTCCCTCCGACTTCTCACCCGCGGCCGCCGGGGTTCCTATAACCTCCCCCCGAACCGGGGCGGCATCCCGTCCCCCAGGGGCCGCACCTTCCCGCGGTCCTTCGGTTGCCCCGGCGCCGGCGGTACCGGCGGCTCCTTTATCCGCCCCTCGTACCCCCTCAGGGCCGGCTCCCGGGCTCCTCTGCCGCTGCTCCCCGGGCCCGGCCGCCGCCCGGGGGATAGCCTAGATCGGGAGGGCGTCGGGTAGGGAAAAAGGGTA
>DOLC01000097.1:0-1350 GCA_003509545.1 Peptococcaceae bacterium | reverse complement strand
ACGGTCCCGGCGGCTCCTTTATCCGCCACTCGTACCCCATGGGGTCCGGCTCCCGGTCTCCTCTGCCCGTGCTCCCCGGGCCCGGCCGCCGCCCGGGGAATAGCCTGCGCTACTTCCTCTCCGGCGGCCGGCAAACCCGAGGGCACGGCGCCGAAAGATGCGGAGCTCCGGCTGAAGTTTGCCGTCGGCAGGATCCTCTCGTCCGGGCTTTGTGCCCCGCCCCGACTAGGGGAAAGTTCGGGGATGGAGGCCGCCGCACCTTCCGCAGGGACCGCCGCCCTAAGGCTCCCGCCCGGTCCTTTGGTTCCGGCACCTCCCGCCGGGCTTACCAACACCGTGGCCTCAGCCCCCCGGCCAACCCGCTGCGTCCCTTCCGCCGCGGCCGGCCAAAGGTCGCCGGATCCATCCGCAAGGGCAACCGCGGCCTGCCCGGCGGGGCCCGGTGTCACCCCCGTTTCCCTTTCTGCTGGCGCCGCGGGATTTTCCGGCCTCCCCGTCTTAGGTCCCTGCTGGAAGGGGTATCGCGGGAGGGACATAAGGCCCGCCAGGCAGGCGGAAAAGGACGAAGCGTCTCCCTCCCTCTCCAGCCCGGCAACTCCCGCCGGGGCCCTGCCCTGTAACTGGACTTTGACGATAGGGTTGGGGCTCACCGCCTCACCTCCTCTAGGGTTTCAGTTCTCCCTGCCCCGCCGGTTGAAGGCTATCACCGCCATGTCATCCAGCCGGTCTTGTTCCTCCCGCCCGGCCAGGTAGTCGTGAACCGCCTGCTTACGCGCCTTCAACCGATCCAGGACCTTCCGCTCCCGCGTAGCCTCCCTTACTAGGTCCCGGCACTCCTTGACTTCGGCTGCCGCCCGGACCACCCGCTCCTCCTGACCGTGGATTCGCGCGTCCAATACCTGCAAATAAAGATCCCTCTGCCAGAACTCGCCCAGGCTGGCCTCTTCCGGTCCCCCGGCCCACCTGTCCTGGAAGGCCTCCCTTTCCTCCATGTAAAGCCGCAGTAGTTCCTCCTCTTCCTCCTGGCGGCGCCGGGCACCGGCCAGTTCCCTCTTGCGGTGTTCTTCGACCGTCAAGCGATAGTTATGTACTTTTTCCAAGGAAAAGCGGAAGGGCCGCAACCTGGCATCCACCTCCTACCTCGAAAATAACTTCTCTCCACGCTGGCATTGTTTTTGCTCGCTAAGTGGTCCTCCCGATCAGCCTACGGCTTAAGCCTCGGGCTCGGGCGGGGTTCCCGGCCTATTCAGCATCCTCGCTTCAGAGGCCGGCCTCGGACTTCCTGTCCTCGGCCCCGCCCTCCCTCCTCGGCTTCGCCAAGGCTGAGATCGGAAGAGCGTCGTGTAGGGA